>CALKUG010000454.1 GCA_937996765.1 uncultured Ignavibacteria bacterium | reverse complement strand
CGATTGAACAACACAATGCCTTTTGCGCCTGAATCTTCAAGCTGTTTAGCCATGTTTCCAATCGAACTAAAAAACGGACCGATTTTAACAGATACCGGTATATTTACTTCTGAAGTTACTGAGCGAACAATCTCTGCATATTCTTTTTCAACTTCGGTTCCCGTTTTTTCTAAATCGGAAACTAAGTTGTAAATGTTAAGCTCAAGTGCATCAGCACCTGCTTCTTGCATAAGTTTGGCAAACTTTGTCCAGCCGCCGGCCGAGTGGCCGTTCAAACTTGCAATAACAGGAATTGAAACCGCTTCTTTTGCTTTGCGAATATGCTCAAGGTATTGGTCAGGACCAGCTTTATACTCCGACCACTCAGGGAAGTAGTTCTGTGCTTCCTGATACGCTTCGTTATGTGTTGTTGTATAATGAAACAACTCTAACGATTCGTGCTCAATTTGTTCTTCGAATAACGAATACAACACAACCGCAGCGGCTCCGTTATCTTCCATTAAACGAATTTTATTTACATCTGCGGTTAAAGGACCGGCAGAAGGAACTATCGGATTCTTTAATTCGAGTCCGAGATAATTTGATTTAAGATCCATTGTTCATACTCCTTTCTATTGCTGTGTTTTTTTATCTTCAATGTCCAAAGCAAGACGCTCATACATTTTCATGCGTGATTCAACGTCCATTTGTGCTTCTCGAATCAACTCAGCAGCAATTTCAGGATGTGCTTTTGAGAGCATATTGTAACGGGTTTCCATATATGCATATTCTTTGAATGATATTTTCATACCCTTGCTTTCGAGCTTAAACGGATTCTTTCCTTCAGATCCCCATTCAGGGTTAAAGCGATACAATTGCCAGTGTCCTGAATCAACTGCTGCCTTCTGATTTTTCATACCGGTTTCCATATTGATACCGTGAGCTATACAGTGACTGTAAGCGATGATAATTGAAGGACCGTCGTATGCTTCAGCTTCAAGGAACGCACGTACCGTATGCGCATCGTTGGCGCCCATTGCAACCTTGGCAACATAAACGTTACCGTATGTCATTGCCATAAGTCCCAAATCCTTTTTAGCACCAGGTTTACCTGCAGCAGCAAATTTTGCTACGGCAGCACGAGGTGTTGATTTAGACATCTGACCACCGGTGTTACTATATACTTCGGTATCAAGAACTAAGATGTTCACATTTTTGCCTGATGCAATTACGTGATCGAGGCCTCCGAAGCCAATATCGTATGCCCAGCCATCGCCACCAATTATCCAGATTGATTTTTTAACCAAATAATCGGCTACTGACAATAGTTGCATAATATCTGCTGAGTGACCGTTAGCACCAGCATTGAGGGCATTTTGTAATTTACCTTTTAATTTTTCAACACGTTTACGCTGTTCGTAAATGCCTGCCTCGTCTTTTTGGTCGGCTGTGCTGAGAGCTAACACACAATCATCTCCCAATACATCTACTAATTTTTTAAGCAGATTGAGAGCTTGTTGTGAGTGTTTATCAACTGCAAGTTTATAACCAAAACCAAACTCAGCATTATCTTCAAATAATGAGTTCGACCATGCCGGTCCGCGACCATCTTTATTTGCAGACCAAGGAGTTGTAGGCAAGTTACCACCATAGATCGATGAGCAACCCGTTGCATTTGCAATGAGTGCACGGTCGCCAAATAATTGGCTTACCAACTTAACGTATGGAGTTTCACCGCAACCAGCGCAAGCACCCGAAAACTCAAACAATGGTTCGAGAAATTGAGAATCTTTAACGGTAGTTAAGTTAAGAATTCTTCTGTCTATTTCGGGTAATTCGAGGAAATAGTCCCAGTTTTTGGCTTCTGCTTCGCGCACGGGTACCTGCTCAACCATGTTGATGGCTTTCAGGCGTGTTTCGCTTTTGTTTTTCGAAGGACAAACATCAACGCAGATTCCGCAACCTGTACAATCTTCTACTGCAACTTGAATGGTATATTCTAAGTTTTCGCCATAGCCCTTGCCTTTAAATGCTGTGTGCTTAAAGTCAGCAGGAGCATCTTTCAACAAGTCTCTGTCGTAAACTTTTGCACGTATAGTTGCATGAGGGCAAACAAGTACGCATTTATTACATTGAATACAGGTATTGGGGTCCCAAGCAGGAACGGTTAACGCAATATTTCTCTTCTCATATTTTGTTGTTCCAACAGGATATGTTCCGTCTATCGGCATAAGAGAAACAGGTAATGAATCGCCTTCGCCTGCAATTATTCTTGCCGTAACATCGTTAACAAATGCCGGTGAATTTGCAGGAACAGGAGGACGAAGTTGAATTAACGAAGTAACTTTATCTTCAATTTTTACTTCAAATAAATTCTCGAGTGTGCGATCTACTGAGTCAAAATTCATTTTGACTATTTTCTCGCCTTTTGCGCCATACGTTTTTACAATAGCTTTTTTGATAAGCTTAATTGCTTCCTCTTTAGGAAGTATTTTAGAAATTGCAAAAAACGCTGTTTGCATTATGGAGTTAGTTCTTCTGCCCATACCGGTTGCACCTGCAACTTTGTAAGCATCAATAACAAAAAACTTCATTTTCTTTTCGATGAGAGCTTTTTGTACAGAGGCAGGAAGTGTGCTCCAAACCGTTTCAGGACCGTGGTGAGTATTTAATAGGAAAGTAGCTCCTTCAACAGCATCTTTAAGCATGTCCATTTGCTCAAGGAAACTTGTCTGATGGCATGCAATAAAGTTTGCTTGGTTAATTAAATATTCAGAACGTATGGGGTTAGGTCCAAAACGCAAATGGGAAACCGTGGTGGAACCCGATTTTTTTGAATCATACACAAAATAACCTTGGGCATAATTCTCAGTGTATTCACCAATAATTTTAATGGAGTTTTTATTTGCACCAACTGTACCATCGGCACCCAAACCATAAAACTTACCTTTGAATACCTCATCCGGTTCAACACTAAAGTTAGCATCCCAATCTAACGAAGAATAGGTAACATCATCAATAATACCAATAGTAAAATGATTTTTGGGTTTCTCTTTAGTCATTTCATCAAAAAGTGATTTCACCATTGCAGGGGTAAATTCTTTTGAAGAGAGACCATATCTACCGCCAACTATTTTGGGGTACGAGAACGGAAGATCGCCATTGGTAAATGTTTCTGAAATTGCATGAACAACATCGAGGAACAATGGCTCGCCGCCTGCTCCCGGTTCTTTTGTTCTATCAAGAACAGCAACAATTTTAACAGTGTTTGGCAAAGCAGCAATAAAATGCTGAATTGAGAAGGGGCGATAAAGATGAACCTTAACCATACCCACTTTTTCGCCTTTACTGAGTAAATACTCAACAGTTTCTTCAACTGTTTCGGCTCCGGAACCCATCAGGACAACTACGCGTTCTGCTTCGGGGTCACCGTAATAATCAAATAATTTATACTGTCTTCCGGTAAGGGCTGCAAACTTATCCATCTGCTTTTGCACAATTCCGGGGGTATCTATATAAAACGGATTACAGGTTTCACGTCCTTGGAAGTAAACATCGGGATTTTGAGCCGTACCTCTGATAACAGGATTATCAGGTGTTAATCTTCTTTGTCTGTGGGCGAGAACCAAATCCTCATCTATCATAGCTCTGATATCTTGGATACCAAGCTGTTCAATTTTCATAACTTCGTGCGAAGTTCTAAAACCATCAAAAAAGTGTATAAAGGGAATTCGTGATTCTAATGTAGCTGCATGAGCAACTAATGCTAAATCCATTACTTCTTGTACAGAGTTGGATGCTAACATAGCAAAACCCGTAGTACGAGTTGCCATTACATCACTATGATCTCCAAAAATTGACAGTGCTTGAGCTGCTATTGAACGTGCGGTAACATGAAAAACTGCGGGGGTTAATTCACCTGCAATTTTGAACATGTTGGGAATCATTAACAACAGACCCTGCGAAGCAGTAAATGTTGTAGTTAAAGCACCGTTCTGCAAACTTCCATGAACAGCACCTGCTGCTCCACCTTCACTTTGCAATTCACTAATTGAGGGTATATCACCCCAAATGTTTCTTTTGCCCTGTGCAGACCATGCGTCGCACCATTCTGCCATTGCTGATGATGGTGTGATTGGGTATATAGCTACCACCTCACTTACATGAAACGCAATGTGGGCTGCCGCTTCATTACCATCTATAGTTACAAATTTTCTATCCATTATTTTCCTGACATTGATATAATGCATTAAAAAGCTCTTGGAAAGCCAATCAAATTGTGCATAAATCATACCAATAGAAAATTTAGTGGAATTTCGTTCGTTTTTGGCAAATTGTGTGGTTTTTTGACAAGTTTTCCTAAAAAAACTTGCCATTTTTGACAATGCCCCTCAATTTATTATTCTCTTTTTCTTAAATATTAGAAAGTCTAAAATTTCGCTGTTATTGCGGAATTAAGCTGTTTTGTTAGTTTTTGTATGGAAGCTCCACAATGGAGTATGAAAGTGGATTGGAATTGGTGATTATGAAAAACCGTAAAGTTTCTTTTTCGGTATCAGTCCCTATAAAAAACCCGTTTTTAACTTGTGCTCCAGGCGGAACAGTATGTTTTTTGTCAAATTCATCGGTCAGAACAGCAATATTATTTCTAAAACCGGTTTGTTTAATTCTACTCAACTCAATATCGGCAGTTGACCGATCCACCTGCTCTGAAAAAGCAATCTCGCTAAATTTTTCATTATTAGAAAGCCGCTTGGGTTTTCTATAAATTATAGAATCGCGAAGCAAAATATCGGTGTAAGGAATACTTGCACGCAAAACAAATGATAGCTGCGGCCGAATAAATCCTTGTGTAAACGGATTAATGAGTATTTTCTCGACCTCAATTGCTACGCCCGAGAGTTCCAGGCTTCTGACAAATGTGCTTATAGCCGAATAATTTCCTACACCAACACATTCAAATTCTCTAACTTTAAGCGAATCATTTGGGTTAATTCGCTCTTTCATGGTTGTTAAGCCAATCAAACCTGACTCCGCAACTTTTGCATCAAGTTGCTTTTTAACCCCGGGGTATAAATCGTAGGGAAGAACTATTTTTTCACCGGAAAGCAAAATGCTATCCAGAGTAGTATTGTTTTTAATCAGTTCGCCCATTTCTTCGTATATAAAATCTATTCCGTTTTTAAAATCTCTTTGATCGTATAATGCTTGTGCAGCAATCTCGGTTCGCGGTTTTACCGCACCATAATAATATGAAAGAGCAATAAGATTTAATAAGGCAGCAACGATGATGCTATACTTAGAAATGTTTTTAACCGTACTCACTTTCATCGTTTTACCCCCAATTGTATTTCAATTGCTTTTGTTGAGTCATCTACATCGCGCGCGAGCTCAGTCAAATACGGAAAATTATTAAGCACTTTATCGATTGCCGAGGGAGTTGTAACACCAACAACAAGGTGTTCAATGGTGCCTTCAGAAAGTACAAGAGATTTTAGAGTTAACCCTTTATTTGCAACCGCACTCAATTTTTGAAGCTCATCATTTAAATATTTCAATGAGTCTTTTCTTGCCGATCCGAGTTCAAGTAATCTGTTAATTCGATTGGCACGATCAGTAAGATTGTAATACCGAGTGATGTCTTCGATATGAGCATCTTTCTTCTGCTGGATTTTAGCTGTTTTTGCCTCATAGATTTCTCGCTCCTCAATGCCCGAATTTATATGTCCCAATAAAATTCCAACAGACAAAAGTAATGGAGCAAATAGATAAGAGGATTTTCGAATTATAGATTTAACTTGATCAAACACTCCAACCGTTGGTGGAGGAATAAGAACGGAATCATCGCTACCGGCATAGCCGTAGAGTGCTGCTAACACTGTGGTAAATTGTGCATTGAAAAAATAGCGATTAGATGTTCTCTTATTAATAAAGGTGAAGCCCTCTAACCTTATTATCTCAGCTTTACAATCGAGAATATTCTCAATATGGTTGACAAATTCTCGTCCAACGATATTCCCTGCAAGTATAACATTGTGCAACTCGGTATGATTGAGTTTTCTGTTAATTTCGATAATTGCACCAACAGGGTCTTTGCGCAATATCTCAATTTCTCTATTAAACAACAATCTCATTTCACTGCCCGCATCAACAGTATAGATTCGTACCGAAACATCATCACCGAGTAAAAAGAGTGATTGTTTAACAGGCGAAAGCTTTTTTTTGTGTGCGAGCAACAACCCTGCAATAGATTCTTCTAAACACCCAACTTTGGGAGGATTTTCTATTTCTTCCAAATAGCGAATCAAATAATACAGCAGAATTGTGTTGTTCTCGGGGGTGAGTATTTCCCCGTCTCTCCATCTATAGCGTGTTGGAGTAGAAACAACAACAAACGCTTGTTTTAGCATCCTTTTAGTGAGTTTTTTTATAAGATAGTTGCAAAAAACCGCATAATTGTCATTTACACTTCCGGAAAACTCGAAAGAGTTAAGTGTAAAACACTCTTCAAACAGTACAGTTTCTTTCCCCGGCGAAAGAATACTGCATTGAAGAATCCGATCGGTTACATAGAAAGAGACGATTTTGTGCAATTCTTAAAGTTCACCTATTTAGGTTTTAGATTTCCGACTCAACAAATAATAATACAATGCTAACACGGATTGATAATAGTTTAAATCAGCAAATATCATAGATTTGCTATGTCAAAATAAAGATTATTTTGAATAAGTATAGTGTGTGCTTACTTAATAAAATTTTACTAACTAAATTTCACCGGAGGTATGATGAATACTCGTACTCTTATTTCAAGAGTTTCGTTCCTGTTTGTTCTTTCAGTATTTGTTTTGGCAGGTTGCCAACCAAAAAAAGAAGAACCTGTTAAGGAACAGCCAAAAACTGAACAAGTTGCACCAAAACCTGACACTACACAAGCTAAACCTGCTGAACCCGTTGCCCCAGCTCTCTCGCTTAAAGGCAAATGGTCAGGCAAGTTAGCCGGTTACGGTTTTGTTATGAATATTACCGAAGAAACTACCGGTGCATTTACCGGTAAAGTTACCAATCAAACCGCAAGACCAACAACCAAACAGGTTTCCGGAAAATTTGATGCTACCACTAAGAAATTCACTATGAGTGATACTTCCGGCGGAGCTGAAGAAGGAAATTATGAAGGCACCATCTCAGAAGATGGAAAATCAATATCGGGCACTTTCACATTGAAATCAGGCGGTAACCCGATGAAATTTTCAGTTAAATTGAAATAAGGAAAATTAAAACAATGACTAAAAAATTTTTATTACCCGTTCTTTTATTAACCTTAGGGTTCTTTCTCGCTTCTTGCGATAGCACTACCGATCCTGAAATTACAGATGCAGGTACAGTTGTATTTAGAGCTAACCCAAAAGGCGCTAAAATTTTTGTTGACGGAACACAAGTTGGCGTTGCCGACACAACCGTTAAAGTTAAAGCCGGAATGCGCACTGTTAAATTAACAGCTTCAGGTTATGTTGATACAACTTTTACTTTAGTTGTTATCAAAGACCAAACCGTTAATAAAGAAGTTCTCATGAAAGCTTCTCTTAAATCCATCCGTTTTGAATCTTCTCCTGTTGGAGCAGCTATTTGGCTTAACGGTTCGAATACCGGACTCGTTACACCCGCTAACGTTGAAGTTGGTGTTACCAGCTCTGCAATCACCTACAAGCTCGATGGTTATAAGGATTCTACCTTCACCGTTACCTCTTCTACTGTTTCGCCATTTAGCGTAACATTAAAGAGTTCATTGACATCTTTTGGTCCTACACTCCGCATGTGGGAAACCTCGGGTACAACCGCTGCTCAACCAAGTGGTTTAGCTCTTAAAACAGGTGTTGCTGTAAGCTCCTCTGACGCTTCAGCCGATATTTATTTCAGTTCTACAGGATTTGTTATTGCAAGCTCAACCTCAAAAACTACCAAGTTTAAGATTGGCACTGCTACTACTTTAAATGATGGCTTAAACTCCGATGTTTATAGTGCATCAAGTTGGGTTAACTCATTCTCGCAGGCTGAAACCAAATATGTATTTATTTACACCCAAGAGAAAAACTATGTTAAGTTCAAGATCGTTACAAGAGGCGGCGGAACTATAGCTACCGGCCCGGCTTGGGTTGAAGTTCAATATCTTTACAATATTACCTCCGAAGACCCACGCTTCTAATTATTAGGTAATATCTCTTTTACAACAAAGGCCGTCGTAAGACGGCCTTTGTGTTTTAAATAGAGTTACTTAATAAGAAGTCTTAAAATATTTACCTGCCTGTATCCAATAACTCATACACTCTTTCTTGTGTAACAGTATCAGGACTAAACGCATTGATAAATGTTGGGAAGTTTCCTAAATCATTTTCAATAGTAGGGCTTCCAAACGATATTCCTATTACATTAGGCAGCTGCTTATTAAGGAAATGTAGGAGTGGCCTGAGATAAACACCTGCCGGACGAATTTGATTAATGCCCCAATGTGGGGTGAAAATAAAACTGAGAATTACTGCATCAAACTCTTCCAAATTATTATGCATCAATAGTTCTCGCGCATCCTTTTCAGTGTATGATAGAACAGTTGCTCCGCTTTTAATTAACAAACTATTAAAGTGGTTTGCGTTATAGACCTGTTCTGAGCGAAATTGCATCGAAAGAACCTTCTTCCCTTTTGCAAAATTCAGCGGTTCAAAATGCTTTCCTCTGCAAACCCTTACTGATTTTTTTGTTATATCTCTTGAAACGGTTTCTGCTGTGCTCCAACTGGGGGAAATATCCTTTTTATTCGCAACCAACTCATCAGAGTGTTTATAAAGTCTAACAACTCTTTCAACCGCTTCATTCAAGCGATTTTCTGTTATCAATCCATCATTAACCGCATTAATGAACAGTTTAGAATCCCTTTTGGGTTGAGCAAATAATAACATATCCGCCCCTGCATTAAAGGCGGCAATCATTGCTGTATCTCTCTCCATAACGCTCAATACACCTCGCATATCAAGTGCATCGGTTATTACTAACCCGGTAAATCCTAAGGTTTCTCTCAAAAGTTTTGTTATTATGGTTGGGCTAACCGAAGATGGTAATCTCTGCTCTTTACTGCCAAAATGTGCTTCAAGTTGTGGTGCAGCTAGATGCCCAATCATTATTGTGCTCACCCCTGCTTCAATTGCTTTAATAAATGGATACCCCGATTTTACCAACCACTGTTCGTATGAGAAATTATTCTCGGTAAGAACTAAATGCTGGTCGCGGTCATCTACCCCATCGCCCGGGAAATGCTTCGCCGTTGCCAACATTCCGTGTTCTTGCATTCCCTTTACGGCAGCAACAACCATTTCGGCTACCACATCTTCAGTTTTACAAAAACTTCTGGTACTCACTATGGGATTTGCAAGATTATAGGCCACATCTGCCACGGGAGAGAAATTCCAATTAATACCAACATCCATGGCGTCTCTGGCCGTAACCGAAGCTGCACGGTAAACAAGTTCTTTATCCCCCGCTGCTCCCAATGCCATTTGAACGGGTAAACTGCCTTTATCAATAATCATGCGACCTGCACCCGATTCTAAATCCGTGGCAAATAACATTTTTCTTCCAAAAAGATTGGTAATTGTTTCAATGGTTTGTCGATATTCAGCCGAAGTTCCTTGGAATAGAAAAACACCACCCGGTTCAACCCCTGCAAAAAACTCTTCGATAAAACGCTTTGAGGCATTCGGGCGCAAGGTTGGCAAAAGCACCAGCCCCACCTTTTGCTCAAGTGTAAGAGATAATATCTTTTCTTCAGTAAACATAAACTTGAAATTTCTCCAAAAATAAAAAAGCCGTGAATGTAAGTTCACGGCTTTTTATGAGAATTAAAAATACTTTCGTATTACTGTCTTACGCGAATGTGCAGCTCTCTTAATTGTTCTTCGCTTACACCCGATGGATTTTCATCCATCAACGAAATTCCGCTCGAAGTTTTTGGGAATGCAATCACCTCACGGATTGAATCTTCGCCTGCAAAAATCATTGCCAGTCGGTCGAATCCAAAAGCGATACCACCATGTGGAGGAGCGCCGTATGCAAATGCGTTCATCAAGAATCCAAACTTCTCTTTAGCTTCTTGTTCTGAAAGTCCAAGTAACGCAAACATTTTAGCTTGCAATTCCGAATTAAATATTCTGATACTGCCGCCGGCAATTTCATTACCATTCAACACTAAATCGTAAGCGTTAGCACGTACAGAACCCGGGTCGGTATCCAATAATGGAATATCTTCAGGTTTTGGTGAGGTAAACGGATGATGCATAGCATAAAAACGTTTTGTATCTTCATCCCACTCCAAAAGCGGGAAATCATATACCCACAACAAAGCAGGTTCGGTATCGGGTTTAATTAATTCTAAGCGACGTGCCATTTCCAAACGTAGTTGACCCATAATGCTCAAGGTCTTTGTTTTGTTTCCACTTAGAATAAACAACAAATCGCCCGGCTTTGCGTTCAATGCCTTAATAAGACCTTCTTGCTCATCAGCCGAGAAAAACTTTGCGGTGGGAGCATCGAGTCCATCTTCTTTAACACGCATCCAGATTAAACCGCCCGCACCCAATTTTTTAACAAAATCGGTAAGCACATCGAGTTGGTTTCTTGTGTATTCACCGCATCCCGGAGCAAGCAAACCGGTAATCATTCCTTTTTTCTCAATAATTTCTTTGAAAACCTTAAATTCTGTTTTCTCAAAAACTGAGGTAAGGGTTACCATTGGCAAATCGAATCGTAAATCCGGTTTATCGGAACCATAGAATTCCATTGCTTCATGATAGGTAAGGCGTTTAATGGGACCAACAAGATTGCGATTATATACTTGCTCGTAGAAGTTTTTCATTAAACCTTCTACCATCTCAAAAATATCTTCCTGTTGCACAAACGACATTTCGATATCTATTTGTGTAAACTCGGGCTGACGGTCGGCGCGCAAATCTTCATCACGGAAGCACTTCACTATTTGGAAGTACCTATCCATACCCGCTACCATCAATAGTTGTTTGTATGTTTGTGGCGATTGCGGTAAAGCGTAAAACTTGCCCTTGTGCAGTCGGCTTGGTACTAAAAAGTCACGAGCTCCTTCGGGAGTACTCTTCATCAACACGGGGGTTTCTACTTCAACAAACATTTGCGAATCGAGATAGGTACGTGCTATCTGATACATTTTATGACGAAGCAATAAATTTTTCTGCAAACTCGGGCGACGTAAATCGAGGTAACGGTATTTAAGACGTAATTCCTCGTTAGCATCGGTTGTATCACTTATTTGAAATGGGGTTGTTTTTGCCACATTTAGCAATACAAAACTATCCACCAACACGTCTATAGCGCCTGTGGGTAAATTAGGATTCTCTGTTCCTTCAGGTCTGTTACGCACTAAACCTTCTACAGAAACAACATACTCCGAACGTAGGTCTTTGCCTAAAGTATGAGCCTGTTCGTTGAATGTGGGTTCAAAAACCACTTGGGTAATACCGTAGCGGTCACGTAATTCAATAAAAATAACTCCACCCAAATCGCGGCGGGTATCCACCCATCCGTTAAGAACAACTCTTTCACCCACATGGGTATCACGCAGCTGGCCGCATGTGTGTGTTCTTCTTTTAAATTGCATAGTTTACCTTACTATTAAGCTGATTTTTACAACAAATTGTACACCTGTGTACCGTCATTAAGCGCCGGCAACCTTCAATGTTCTTTATGAGAAGAGTGAGGTTTGAAAAAAAGCGGCTTGTTTTCCCGATGAATTTTGTTCATCACTGCAAATATATGAATTTTTGAGGGTTTACTCAATTTTGTTAGCTATTTACTACTGCGATTATACGATTTCGATTAATCTTTTGGTGCTACAGGAAGTGTGATAGTAAATACAGTTCCCTCTTCAACTGCACTTTTTACCGTGATATCTCCACCATTACGCTCAACCATTTCTTTCACCAGCAGCAAACCTAAGCCTGTTCCCTCCTCTTCGTCAGTTCCAAGACGTGTATATTTTATATCTATACGAAACAGCTTATCAATGTCACTTTGTGGTATGCCGATACCGGTATCTTCCACAGAAATACTTACTGTTTTTTCTCCTGCCAAAGCTGAGAGAATTATTTTCCCTCCTCTATTGGTAAACTTAATAGAGTTTGTTACTAAATTGGTTAAAGTGGATTGTAACATTCGCGGATCGACAAAAGCGTAAATATTTCTCGGGATTTCATTAACAATAGTTACACCTTTAGCTTGAGCCTGTTGCATAACAATATCTTCAACATTTTCACCGATTTCGGCAAGTAATACCGAACTGCGTTCTAAATGAACATTACTCGATTGCAAACGAGCCCAAGTAAGTAAATCCTCTACCAGCTTATAGAGTTGTTGATTGGAGTTTTTGATCCTATTTGCAAATTCTACAATTTCCTCGCGAGTAAGAATATCTATTTCATCTCGCAACATATCCGAATAGCCCAAAACTGCAACAAAAGGATTTCGTAAATCGTGGGCAATAATTGAAAAGAACTTATCTTTTGTAGTATTTAATTTTTCGAGCTCTTTGGTCTGCCTCTGAATTTCGGCTGCTTGCTCTTGCAATTGAACTGCTGTTGTTTTTGCCTTTTTGTAGCGCCACACAAAAAAGGCTATTAATAGTGCGAACAAAACTCCTAATCCTATCAGTCCTTGCAAAAACAGGTTTTGTGTTGAGATTTTTAGTTCGTCTATTTCATTGTCTTTTTTAAGAATAGAAATGGTGTTTTCTTTTTGGTTTACCAAACGTAGCAAACGCACTTCATTTATTCTTGAGGTATCAGTGCTGCTGCTTATGCTTCCTGAAATAGAATGAAACAGTTTGTAATTTTCGAGAGAACGAACATAATCACCCTTCTTCTCATAGTGTGATGAAAGAGCAAAATAACACTCCCTTTGATACTCCCTGAAGTTGTAGTTTTTCGAAATTGATAATGCACTTGTTAGAGCTTCGAATTCTTTTTCTAAGTTGTTTGTCTTTTTAAACAAACTCGCAGTGTGAAGGTATGCTAATACTAAATTCCGATTATCGTTCAATTCTGTGAGAATTTTTATGGCGTCATTCAAATAAGCAAAGGCCTTGGATTGATTGCCTCTGTAATCTTCAAGCTGACCAAGAGCCATCAGTGTAATTCCAACTCCCCTTACATCTTTTCTTAACTTTTTAATTTGTAAGGCTCGGTTCAAATACGTATCTGCCGAGTCGTACTGTTGCATCCCTGTTAAAACTTCTCCGATGGAAGTATAAACAATTCCCAAACCAAATGAGTCTTTTGAATTTTTTTCGAGTCCTTCAGCAATCCTATAGTAATTAAGAGCGGGTGTATATTGTTTTAATTCTTTATAAACATTGCCAAGATTTGTTGTGGCAATTGAAAGGCTTTTTTTGTCTTCACTTTCTTTGCCATATTGAACTGCATCAAGAGCATGGACAATCGCTTTTTCATAATATCCCCAGTACCTATAAATGGTTGCAATTTGTGTGTGCGAATCAGAAAGAGCTAACAGGTCTTCCTTCTCTTTATTTATTTGAAGTGAAAACAAAAGAAGTGTTAAGGCGCGCGAATATTGACCGTCGTTTTTAAGGATGGCAGAGGTAGTGTTAATAATTTTTAATACCGATGTGCGAATTGTTTGATTCTCAATGCTATTATAAGCTAATTCTTCAAACTTTTGCGATTTTTCAGATTCATCAATAATAAGGGCACTTTGCGAAGCGCATAAATATGCATACGATGCATATGCATCCTCGCCTACATTAACAAACGCGGTTGCTGCTCGTTCATAGTTTATGAGAGCTTCAGAATACTTTCCTCCTGAATAGTAGATTTCAGCAAGTTGAATATACCCAATAGATTGCTCCCGTAAATCTCCGTTGCGGACCCCCTTACGAACCATCTCGAAACTTGATTCAACTGTAAACGTGTTGGTCTTTTTATCTACTTCCCTAATAATCTGAAGAATTGAGGTAAGCAATACATCTTCCGTCTGTGCAAACACAAACAAAGGAAGTACTGTCCAAAGGACGGCAAGATGTTTTAAAGTAAGCTTCAAAACGGATACTCTCAACTAATGAGATGGGAAATATAGCGATTTTGGGAGCAAATACACTATTTTTTTCTATTTTTCACGTTCTTCAAGTGTTGTGTCTCCCAAACAAAACACTCTAAATGTCACCATTTTTTGTTTAACTTTTTTAATGAGTTCAAAAGCCAAGTTCTCATGTGTATAACTATCACCTTGGTTAAGAATTTTACCGGTATGGTAAGAAATGAATCCGGCAACGGTACTGTATTTATCGGAGCTTGGCAACTCAATGGTGAAAGTTTCGTTAAAGTCATCTATTGTCATCGAACCCAATAAGGAATACTTTCCGTCAGGCAATCTACTAAATTCTTTTTCTTCATCTGATTTCTCGGGTGAAATATCTCCAACTATTTCACTTAAAATATCCTCAATGGTTACTACCCCTTCCGTACCACCATATTCGTCGGTAACAATACAAATTCTTTCACCACGTTTCTGCATTTGCTTAAGCAAATCAGAAACCAATTTGCTCTCAGGAACGTAATACACAGGGCGCATATTAGCAATAATACTTACTTGTTTCTGTTCAACGTAGGTGCGAATTAAATCCTTAATGTGAACAATTCCGATAATGGTATCGAGAGAATCTTTATATACGGGAACAAGTGAGTGGCCCGTCTTTAAAATTTCTCTAAACACGTGGGGATCATCCTCGTTATATTCTACCGCAAACATCTCGGTTCTCGGTATCATTACATCTTTTGCTACTAAGTCATTAAACTCGAAAACATTATCAAGTATTTCGTGTTCTGTTGCGTTAATTGCGCCTGATTTTAATCCCTCGTCAATCATCGACCGTAATTTATCTTCTGAAATTCGGCTAAAGGCAAATCCTGTTTTTGTTCCGGCCATAGAGAGCAAAAGATTGGCTAAACCCGTGATAATCATTACAGGGAGTTTAAAAATTGTTATAATCAGAAGCATTGGTTTAACCATAAGAGGGGCAAGTACAGTAGAATACTTTTCACCAATACCCTTTGGTAACAAATGCGAAACAAGGAGATAGAGAAACACAACAGCTGCAACATCAAGAGCATAAAGGGTGGTAGTAAGATGACCCGAGCCCACAACCGGCTCCAATAAGGTGTCGGTAAGAATAATTGCTTGTAGTGAAAGAACAACCAATATAATAACCTTGCCTGTATCAACAGCTCCATGGAGCAGTTCAGGTGAATCCTTTAGTTGTTCAATCTCATCTATTGAATTATTCTTCGAACTTACTTTTCCATCTTCCTCTTCATCGAATTCAAACGACATAATTGCCGCTTGGCCTAACGTGAGAATTGCACCAAGTATAAACAACAACACTATAATAAAAATGAGTAGCGTCATAAAGTTATAACAACGTTGTAGCGTTTCACCTTTCTGTTAAATTCACGAAAGAGCATTTAAAATTGCTGTTAATTTATCCAAATTTTGTTGCATATCCCGTTGCTTCTGGCGTTCTTTTTCAATAACATCAGCATGGGCTTTTGCTACAAAACCTTCATTCGAAAGTTTTTTGTCTATTCCGGCAAGCTGCCCATTGAGTCTATCAATTTCTTTTTGCAATCTTAACCGCTCGGCATCTAAATCTATTATTCCTTCTAACGGAATATAAATCTCCGATTCCTTCACAACCGCTGAAGCACTTTTTTCGGGTTTTACAACGTCTGGTGAGCATACAACAGATACCGCTCTGGTAAGTTTTTTGATATATTCAAGATACGACTCTTGTAGGGGTTGTGACTTGATAAACAGATTTAACTCTTTAGAAGGTGCAATATTCATTTCACCTCGTATGGTTCTTACAGCAGTTATTACATCTTGTAAAAACTCCATTGAACGCTCAGATTCCTCATTGATATATGCGGAATCAAACTGAGGCATTGGTGAAACACTAATACTTGCATTTTTATCACGCTCTTGTACTAAATGCCAAAGTTCTTCTGTTATAAACGGCATATAAGGGTGTAACATGTGCAATAATTGTTCGAATATATATAGTGCACGTGAAAGTGCTGCTGATTTGATTTCGGTATCTTCGGAATAAAGCTTGCTTTTAATGAGCTCGATATACCAATCGCAGAAGTCGTTCCAAATAAAGCTATAAACAACTTTGCTACTGATATTAATTTCAAGCTTTCCTAATACATCTTCAAGTTGTTGAAGAGTTTTATGCAAGCGAGAAAGAATCCAATAATCCGCTGCATCAGCATGTTTATCAGTCCATTGTGAAGTAATTGAAAGTCCTTCGGTGTGCATCAACAAAAACCTACCGGCATTCCAAACTTTATTTGCAAAGTTTCTACCAAGCTCACATTGTGCAGTGGTAAAACGAACATCTTGACCAAGCGGAGCAAGATAAATAATAGTAAAACGCAAAGCGTCTGCGCCAAATTGTGATATAACTTCGAGCGGATCAGGTGAGTTGCCTAATGACTTACTCATCTTTCTGCCTTTTTCATCACGAATAATACTCGTGAAATAGACATCCCTAAATGGTACGTCTTTTTTGAAATACAAGCCCGCCATTATCATTCGCGCAACCCAAAAGAATATTATATCGGGGCCGGTTACCAATGTATTGGTGGGGTAATAATAATTTTGTTCTTCTTCTTTTTCGAACACATCATGAGCCCATAGCCAGCTCGAAGCCCATGTATCAAGAACATCGGGGTCCTGTGTCCAATTTTCACTATCGCTAGGTGGTGTTACATCGCAATAAATTTCTTTTGTTTCGTTGTGATACCAAACGGGAATACGATGTCCCCACCACAGCTGACGCGAAATACACCAATCCCGAATATTGCCCATCCAGTGTTCGTAAGTTTTAATCCAATGGTTGGGATGAAAGGTTACATCACCATCAACAACTGCTTTAACAGCAGGTGCGGCAAGGTCATCCATCGCAAGGAACCATTGCTCCGAAAGATAGGGCTCAATGGGAACGCCACCACGTTGTGAGTATCCTACTTTATTAACATGATCTTCAATTTTTTCTAGAAGACCAAGTTTCTCCATTGTTTCAACAACTAAGTTGCGTGCTACAAAACGATCCAAACCTCTAAATTGTTCGGGCACAGAATCGTTAAGCGAAGCATCGGGATTCATAATGTTTATCAGCTCAAGGTTATGCCGTTTACCCATTTCGTAATCGTTGGGGTCGTGTGCCGGTGTTACTTTAACAGCTCCTGTACCAAACTCTTTATCAACATAACTATCTGCAAATAGCGGTATATTTCTACCAACTATAGGCAGCGCTATTTGCTTGCCTACTAATGACGCATAACGTTCATCCTCAGGGTTAACAGCAACGCCTGTATCGCCCAACATTGTTTCTGGACGTGTAGTAGCAACAACTACAAACTCATTGGAATCTGCAACGGGATATTTGAAATACCAGAGCTTTCCGTTTACCTCGCGATGTTCTACTTCTTCATCAGAAATAGCACTACGTGAAGCAGGATCCCAGTTTACCAATCTGTAACCCTTGTATATTTTTTTATCGCGGTACAACGTAACAAACGATTCTGTTACTTTCCGGTAATAGTGCTCATCCATGGTAAAACGTTCGCGTTCCCAATCGCAACTTACACCAAGCTTGCGCAACTGCTTAATAATAATTCCGCCGTACTTTTCTTTCCAAAGATAGCAGTGCTTTAAAAATTCTTCGCGACCTATTTCATATTTGTCTATACCCTGCTCTTTAAGCATGGCAACAACTTTTGATTCAGTAGCTATAGATGCGTGGTCTGTTCCCGGTACCCAACAAGCGTTGTAACCTTGCATGCGTTTACGACGTATAAGAATATCCTGTATTGTATTATTTAATACATGCCCAAGCGTCAACATACCGGTTATGTTTGGCGGAGGAATAACGATAGTATAGGGTTTACGTGTAGAATCGGGTTCAGAATGGAAAATATTTTGTTGTTCCCAAAATGAGTACCATTTATCTTCTACTCCTGAAGGATCGTATGCTTTAGGTATTTCGCGCATTGTTATGGGGTTTTCCTGAAAATACTGTTATTATTTTAAATTATTATCTTCAAATATACTGAATTTGGACGTTTATTTTTGTTCACCATTGACAGAGTATGTCTGTTTTACAACAAATAAAAAAGCCGACTCACCTTTGTGGGAAGTCGGCTTCAATTCTGAGACTAACTAATGAGGGGAACTACCCATCCATAATTATTTCAATAAATTCATTTTCCTGCTTTGAACTACAGAACCTGCGCGAAGTGTGTAAAAATAAACACCCGATGTTAGGTCCTTAGCATCAAAAGTAAATGAATAATTGCCTGCTTGTAAATAACCGGTGTAAAGTGAAGCTACTTGCTCACCTAACACGTTGTAAACTGCAAGCGAAACATCCGATTCTTTTGGTAAACCAAATTCAATCACTGTTGAAGGGTTAAATGGGTTGGGATAATTTTGCTCTAACATAAATTCCGTTGGCAATTCTTTTTGCTTGGTGATATTCTCGATACTCAAACCAATTTGTGGGTCAACTGCAAAAGTTTTTGCCGAGGTAAGTATGTGGAACTCACCCGGTTGCAACGTTATAGGGTATGCTGTTGATGATGTTACTATGCTATCACCTTTAAAGAAATTGTACCAGGTTCCGGCTGAAGGGAAGTTGATAGTAAAATCTCTCGATACAACATCAAAATTACCAACAACTGCAACGTTCATTCCGCTATAGGTTATATATAGCGATTTCACGTTTCCGCTTCCGTTTAACGTGAAGTTAGTGCTTTCAAATGCATCGTATTGTGTACGAAGTTTAATCATCGCAGAATAAGCTTTATACAAATTCAGTCGGGTTTCAATTGATTGAGCTGCCCAGAATGGAGGCTTGTTGTTTAAGCGACATTCACTGGTTCCACAAGGGTAGTTTATGGAATAATCGAAACCTAATTCACCGAACTGCCATATCATTTTTGGTCCGGGTACTGAGAATAAAAACGCAGCAGCCATTTTCATACGTTGTAGCGCTATGTTTATATTTTTTGTGCTATAGTTACCAGAGGCGTTACCATATTGCAGATTCTTGTACATCAAACGCTCTTCGTCATGACTTTCCATATAGCCAACTAATCGTGGTGAGGAAAATCCATGAGATTTATAAGACACACGAGAAATATCTGAGTTTGCATTATATCCCATTGTTGCTTCGTTGAAGTTATAATTAACGTTGCCCCATGTAAACATACCGGCAGCAGTTAATTGTTGTTCTTCGCTATCTGGTGCAAAATGCTCAAGAATCACAAAAGCATTTGGATCAACGTTTTTGATTTGATTGTTCATCCTTTTAAGGAAGTCAATGCGGGATTGATCGTATCCGCCACCATCTCCTGGTGTATTGGTGAAACCTTTGGTGAAATCGAATCTAAATCCATCAACTTTGAACTCAGTTAACCAAAACTCATTCACACGATCAACATAATACTGAGTTTCTGTTTTAGCATGGTTAAAATCATAACCATAAGAGAAAACCGGGTTGGGAGAAGTCTGGTTAAACCAAGGGCTATTTGCCGCAGGTTTGCTACCATCCCAGTACATCTGTACCATTGGGTTTTGGCCATATACGTGATTTAACACCATATCAAGAACAACTGCCATGCCCATTCCATGGGCTTTATCAATCAGTTCTTTTAACTTATTGATAGGCCCGTAATATTTATCTACTGCAAAGTGGAAGCTGGTGTTATAACCCCAACTCTCATTGCCTTCAAATTCCATTACCGGCATAAGCTGAAGAACATTGATTCCTAAATTTTTTAGATATCCCAAGGTATCGATCAATGCTTGGAATGTGCGCTGAGTAGTAAAATCGCGAATCAATAATTCGTAAGAAACAATGTCTGTAGCTTTTGGACGGCTAAAACTTGTGTTTTGCCAAACGTATGGTGTTGAACCCGGAGAAAGAACCGAAACAATACCCGATGTTTTACCTGTAGGATAGGGCTTCAAGTTGGGATAACGTGTAACACCTTGATTGATATACTGGTCGTTCCATGGGTCTAATATTTTAAGTGCATAAGGGTCGGCTACTTTTAATTTGTTGTCAATTAAAAACTGATATGCATATTCGCTACCCGCGGTTAACCCGGTAAGTGTTATCCACCATTTGAGGCCGTCGGGTGTTTTTTTCATTGCATAATCGTTCTCAACTTTCCAGTTATTAAAATCTCCGAGGAGGTATATAAACTGCTTTTCAGGGGCGTGTAGAACTAAAGTAACTTCAGTACTGCTTATATAATTCACACCATCTCTTACACCGTTCGGAAGAGTGGCGATCTCTACAGATTTTCCAACAAATACTGAAGAAGAATCATATTTAGTAACATTATTAACATCCTTGGATTCCGCTACAAAATAGGTTCTTCCAAGAGTTGTTACCTGAACTTTTGTTTGGATAGTATCTGAAGAGGTGGTGGAAACTAAATTTCCGTTAACATAGAGTGAAAGTTGTGTTGATTCAGAGGTAGTATAAACTGCCACGTCAACTTGACTATTGTTGGGTACAAACTCATCTTCGGCAGGCTTTGCAATAGCAACATTTAACCCGGCGGTTGGTAAGTCAACATAGATATCCGAACCATCGCTATTTTTCCCGGTGAGTGACCCGGTAGCATTTCTAAATACAAAGGCAAGGCGTAGTATCTTTTCACCTGCAGGAACTCCGTAAAAACTCCGCGCAGCAGGAATTTTGTATTCCCATAAGCCGTTTACAAAATTCATGGTGGCAATTGGAGTTGTACTACCCCAAGTTGTTTTTACGTATTTCCAATCTGTGGGACCTGTACTTTTATCGGTAATTACGCCTGTGTGTATATAAACAGGAAATACATTAACCAATCCCGCATTTCCCTTGGCGGGGTCGTACTTTATTACAACTGTGTCGTTTTCGGTGAAGAAGTAAGGAGACCATTGTACAACCTGTGCCCGAGTACTGAAGGTCGCCATGAGTGTAACCGTAAGGACCATCAAAAAAGATGATAGATACTTAGTCATAAAATTCCTTTGTTAAAGATATGTGTTAGTTTCGGATTTAAGAAAAGCGTAACCCTACGCTCTCGTAAGTTAATAGAGAAATGATTAACAAATCAATTCAAAAAAACATCGCTATTTAAATGCAACGCCTATTCCGGCACCGGGGTACCAATGATCTTTCGGTACCTCTTTAAAGAACAGAAATTTTTTGCCACTCTGCTCAGCGTAATCAAGTAATTTGTCTGTAATATGAGCATTATCGCCCAATACAATCGCGTTATCAGAGAGGATACTATGAACCGTTTGATATTCGGCTGCTTCGTACTCTGCAGAGTGATCGCTATCGTTAATAAACAAATCTATTTTGCCTTGAAACTTCTTTAGTGATTCAATAGAATCTCCGTAAAGGATTTTGCCAAACTTTGAATATGGTTCTGTTAGTAAATACCCAAGCCGTGTATCAAGCTCGGTACCATAATAAAAACCCTCGAATCCTTCTTCAGAGTTTTTCATAAGCGCTGAAGTAAGAATAAGAGAACCGAGTCCCTTATCAACTCCAGTTTCAACAACTACTTTGGGTTTTGCTGCCCTAACAAAAGCATACCAACCTATTCTTCTACCGTACAACTGATAAGAATCCGCCATAAAGTTCATAGAACTCTTTTCGGTAATTTCAGTAATGTGGCGAGGAAGTTCTTTATTCTCAGTTACCTCGTTTATGTAGCCAAGAATGGTTTTACGATCCACACCTGTTACTTCCGAAACAAACGAAGAAAGGTAGCGCTTATTGCTATCGGTTAAATCGTATGTAAAATTAGACATCTCCCGCGAGGTAAATAACCATCGCACGAATGTTGATGTTGGTTTTTTAAAATAGTTTTTAAATCCCTCATTGGCTCTATAAGCTATGAGGAGTGAGCGGCCAAGTACAGGTACTTGCAATAACGATTGTTTAAATGACATTTATAAAAGTGAGGTTAATTGAACATTTTACTTCCTCTGCAAACTAATAAAACCTACTCTGCCAAACAAATCTTTATGTAAATTGTTTATCTTTGGGGCTATTAAAATTATATCATTAAAGCAGTTGAGAACAAGTTGTGAAAAAAATAGTTATCGATGCACGAATGATTTTTCACTCGGGTATCGGAACATATATTCAAAACGTATTACGAGTTATAGATACCTCTAATTTCTCGGTAACGGCTCTTGTACCCAATCACTTTGTGGGACACAGCGAATTCTCGAACATTTTCTTTAAATCTGTTACGTTACCCGTTTATTCCCCTCAGGAGTCTTTTGTACTGCATAGCTATGTGGATAGCTGCGATATTTTTATCTCTCCGCACTTTAATGTTCCATTTTTCAAAATTCCCGCAAAAAAACGCATTGTAATTATTCACGACGTTTTCCATTTACGTTTTCCTCAGCTCTATTCATTAAGCAAACGTTTATACGCAAAGTTTCTGATCTCAAAGGCATGTGCCCTTTCGGATATCATTCTTACTGTTTCCCATTTTAGCAAACACGAACTCAGCGGGCTAATTCCTGTTGATATTAACAAAATTACCGTTGTTTATAACGGTGTTGATTCGGCATTGTTTACCGGTGAAATGTCAAATGAAGCAATTGCAAAAGCCAGAGCAAATTATAATCTGCCACAAAAGTATCTGCTTTTTGTAGGCAGTGTAAAACCGCATAAAAATTTAGTTCGTTTATTGCAGGCATTTGCACTTTTATTAAACGAGTTTCCCAACCTCTCGTTAGTTATTGCAGGAAAAAAAGACGGCTTTATAACCCCCGAAAGCGGAATACAAAATACTATAACTACCCTTGGTATTCCGGAGCACAAAATTATTTTTACCGGTTATATTCCCAATAAAGATATTGGGTTGCTCTACCGCCTTTCCGCTCTAACCGTTTTCCCTACACTTTACGAAGGCTTTGGACTCCCTGTACTCGAGGCAATGCTCAGCGGTTCACCTTGTGTTATTAGTAACATTCCCGTTCTTAGAGAGGTATATGGGGATGCTGCTTTTTACTGCGACCCCTACGATTATGAAAATATTGCCGCTTCTATAAAATCCGCCCTTTCGCATGAATCACTCCCAAAACCCATGCAGTTGTGTATAAATACGGCAATAGAAAAATATAGTATTGCTCGCTTTGGACTCGAATTCAACAAAATAATTACCGAAGCTGCCGAAACGATATGAAAGATTACATCTCTCGTAAATTTCATAAGCTACGCTACCACCCGGTAATTAAAACAACGGGGTTAAACGGCATTGCACATTTTGGTAAAGCTATTGCCGGACTTATTGCAAATAAAGTACTTGCTGTTTTTATTGGACCTGCAGGCATTTATTTTGCCGGGCAGCTTACAAACTTTTTATACATTGCTTCATTTTTTTCAACAGGCGGAATTATTGGCGGAATAACTAAATATACTGCCGAGCATAATGATTCTCCTGAAATTCAGAAAGATTATCTGAGCACAGCTTTTTCAATAGTTGGTTTGTTTACTCTGGTAACTTCCATTATTGTTACTGCTTTCAGCTCACCGCTTAGCAATTATCTGTTTGGAAGTTATGAGTACACCTTGCTATTGGCTCTAACGGGTATTTCTCTGTTTTTCTTTGCCGGTAACTTGGCGTTTGTTGCCGTGTTAAACGGATACAAACAATTCCCCCGAATCGTACAAATTAATGTTTTTACTTCGCTAAGCTCTATTGTTCTTATTGCTTTAGGTACTTACTTCTTTAAACAAGAGGGCTTTTTGATTTCGACTGTTGCGGTACAAGTACTTACGTTTCTGTTCACACTCTATCGTGAACCCAAGTTGTTACCACTACTTAAAACATCTCTTACTCGTCTGTTCCAAAATAAAAAAACGTTACATCTTTTACAGTTCGGATTAATGAGCGCTACATCAACTTTTGCCACTCCCTTTGTGCAAATGCAAATTCGTCTTTATACCAATCATACACTCGGAACAACTGAAGCTGCACTCTGGCAAGGAATGATAAAAATTTCAGAAGCATACCTGGGATTTATCTTCCCTGTATTCGGGTATTACTATCTGCCTCGACTCAGTGAGTTAAAAGACAACTACTATTTGAAACGTGAAATTTTAGGTGGCTACAAAATTTTTGCTCCGCTTGTTCTCATAGGGTTAATTGCCATATACTTTTTAAGAGAACCAATTATACTTTTACTGTTTTCTCCAAAGTTTTTGGATATGCAACTTCTATTCCCATATCAACTCATAGGCGATTTTTTTAAGCTTATTGGTTGGTTTATGACCTACTTCCTTGTGGCAAAAGCAATGACCAAACATTTTATTGGAATGGAGTTGGGCTTGGGAATTGTTAGCTATGTTCTTACATTACTTTTTGTTAAGTGGTACGGTTTCCCCGGTATCACTATGGCATATATGATAAGCTTTATTTTATATTTTATTGTTCTTGCGTTTTTACTGCGGCACATATTTTTAGCAAAAAAACCCGAAGCAACCCAATAAGAGATTTAACCGTGATTACTATTACCATTACTCCACTTACTTTAACAAAACGAAGATTTATCACTCTTCTAAAAATGATGGGAATTAATCCCTGGATTAAGTTTATTATCCCCAATCAGTTTAACGTAACAGCCCGCCTATTCGATTATATTGCTTTAAGCAACTATACCATGGAGCCCTACAATGCAGCCCTACCCCTTACCATAATGCAAATTGTTGAGCAACGGGGTCGGTGCACATTTATTGATATTGGGGCAAGCATTGGCGATACCGTACTCCTTGCAGAAGAAGCTCTAAGAAAAGAAAATTCTTCGGAGATTTACTTTGTTGAAGGCGACCCGGAATTTTATTCGATGGCTATTGAAAACACTAAAAATGCCCCTCATCTTGTTAAGGGTTTTAACACTTTTTTAGCCGAAAAAGACGAGGAACTTTCCTCAATCTCAATCGAAAAAACGTCGGCTAATCTCACCTTAAAAAACTCCGATAATTCCACAGGTTCAACTGTTAAGTTTAGGTCGTTAGATTCAATTGCCGTTCAGCACTCCATTATTCCCAATTTTATTAAGATTGATGTTGAGGGCTTTGAATTTAAGGTGTTAAAAGGTGCTTCATCCTTACTCAAACAATACCGTCCTTGTATTTTGTTTGAATGCAATGTTTTTACTGAAAATGACCCCGAATTGCATGAGATGTTTTCTTTTTTTGAAGTACATGGTTACACTAAATCTTTCTTTTTTACAAATCACGGATTACTTGCAGCGGCTCTTCCTATCAACGATATTAAATCGATGAGAAAGTTGCTTTCAAAAATAGACGGCAAGACTCTTCACTTCTACGATGTACTTGTTTATGATGACTCATTCATGCTTTCTTTCCCTTTGTTGGAGACATCTCAACTTTAATGGTAAATAAAGTAAAACAATTAATTTCTCGATTGTGGGGTGGTAGTTCGGATGAACGAAGCGGTAGAGTGAAAAAAAACGTTGTATTACTTGTAATCTTCCATGCTCTCAATCTGGTTTTGGTAATGGCAATGGTGCCTGTGAGCATAAACTATTTGGGTTCTTTCACCTTTGGTGTGTGGTCAACTATTAGCTCCATGGCGTTATGGCTTACCTATCTGGATTTTGGTGTGGGTAACGGCCTTCGCAATCGACTTAGTGAATCGCTTGCACTCGGAAAAAGAGAACTTGCCAAAACATACGTCTCAACAGCTTATGCACTATTTTTTGCGGGCTCACTCATTGTTATTATAGCTTTTGCAGCAATAAATACTTTTATGAATTGGTCGCTATTATTAAAAACACCCCATGTAATGGAATCGGAGATTAGCTCCTTAATGTTATTTGTTGTAGCTCTGTTTGCATTGCAGTTATTTCTCAAACTCATTTATACTATCAATAATGCATTACAACTTCCGGCAATAAATGGTGCTCTATCAGTCCTCATAAACGCAAGTTCACTTGGTGCTATGTACTTGCTTGTTCTTTCAGGGTACCAATCTTTTTTTTGGTTTGGCGTACTCTCACTTCTTGCTCCCCTCGTTGTATTGATAGTTTTATCTGTATTTCTTTTTCTAACGCACTACCGCGAACTGATACCAAGTATTAAGTTTATTGATTTTTCGAAGTCAAAAGAAATTCTCAATCTCGGGATGCAATTTTTTGTGATACAGCTTTCGGGGTTATTTATGTACGCTTCACAGAATCTGGTAATTACACAAGTAATGGGACCCGATTCTGTTACCGTCTATAACGTGGTTTATAAGTACTTTAATTTGATTGCAATGGTGTTTGGTGTGTTGCTCACTCCGTTTTGGTCGGCCTTTACCGAGGCATACGTTAAGGGCGAATTACTATGGATTCGCCAAGCAATGAAAAAAGTACTTTCAGCTTGGGCTTTACTCTCGCTTGCAGCAGTATTGTTTATTGTGGTTTCTCCATGGGTGTATCCATTATGGATTGGCGATTCTGTTCCTATTCCTTTTTCACTCTCGCTGCTTATGGGGTTTTATATTATTCTTTCTAATTGGAATACTCTATTCGCGTATTTTTTAAATGGTGTCGGCAAAATCCGTTTGCAACTTTACCAAGGTGTTATTGCAGCTTTGTTAACTGTTCCGCTTTCTATTGTTACATCTTCCACTTTTGGGTGGGGTTTGCATGGCATTTTAATAACAACCATTGTGTTGCTCTCGGTTACCGCTGTGCTTTCACCTATGCAATACAAAAAAATTATGGCGCAAAAAGCTTCCGGAATTTGGAATGAGTAGTATTCTTATGCGCATAGTTAAAAAAAGCTACGACATTTTCCTGTTTCTACTTTCTGAATTGTTTATCAATACTCTATGTATTCTTCCTCGTAAAAAAACCAACGCGATTTTGGTGTGCAAGCTTGATGCTATTGGGGATTATATACTTTTTAGAAACGGCTTTCGCTCGTTCACTCAATCTAAATCAATGATTGGTAAATCAATTATTCTTTTAGGAAATGAATTATGGAAAGAGTTGGCTGTGGAGTGGGATAGCGATATTGTAACCAGTTTTATTTGGGTTAATAGGAAAAGATTTAATAGAAATTTATTCTATCGCTTTTCTCTCTTTTATACTCTTTACAAACAAGGCTTTGGGCTTGCAGTTGAAACCACATTTTCAAGGGAGTGGTTGTTTGGCGATTTGTTAATTTACTCGAGCTTTGCCACCGAGCGTATTGCAAGCGTTGGGACTAACGAAAACAACGCACACAAATACAACGCCCATTTTGGCGATAAGTTCTATACTCGGCTTTACCCTGCAAAAGCTGAACCACTTTTTGAGTTTTATAGAAATCTCGAATTTTTCTCACTTGTAGCAAACGAACCCATTTCTGTTCGCTACGAGATTGAAGCTAAGCACTACCAAGATTTTCCCGCACCAATTATAAAACCCTATGTTGTATTGGTACCCGGCGCTCAAGATTCTTTTAGACGCTGGAGTGATGTTAACTTTAGTTCCGTTGCAAAATACTGCATTGAAAACTTTGGTTTTGCTGTTGTGCTCTGTGGTGGGAAATCGGATATGCCCGTGGCCGAACGTATTGAAAAAGTGATGAATTCAAGAGAATTAACAAATACGGTAGGCAAAACTTCGCTCGTAGAGTATGTTGGCATACTAAAATGTGCAAAACTGGTTATTACAAACGATACAAGTGCAATACACTTTGCAGCAGCAATTAACACTCCATTTGTTTGCATCTCCAATGGTTTAAGATTAGGAAGATTTCATCCCTACCCCAAGGAATTACACAGCATGGCTCGCTATGTTTTTCCCGAAGTAGTTGCGCACAGTTTGGAAATCGGAGATAATAAATTTCTTTATGGTTCGCAAATGGACATTAATATTATCTCTGTAGATGAAGCTATTAAATCTATTAACGATTTACTTACGACCATTTAAACTTACGCCAAATCCTCACCAATAACTTTAATCCCAACACATCTAATATCTGTTTCACATACTCGCGTGTGAGTCGCAAAGTGTAATGCCAACTTGCTTTTGCTCCCCAGTATTGATGCTGTTGTAATAATCTTTTTGCCTCATGCACGCTTGCAATACCTTGCTTGTACGATGCGCCACCGGCGCGCATTATTGCAACGGGATACTCGGTAAACTGATGCCCACGCTCTCGAAAGTTATCTATTTGTTTTTCCAGCCGAGCAAACATTTCGTAATCCATTGAATATCTATAACTCTCATCGTACAAACCATAAGTTTCGTAAACTGTTTTTCGAATAAACATTCCGGGGTGATGATAAGGTCCGCCCTCGGTAACTTTACACAACAAAGGTTTTCGAATGTTGCTACCGTGTTGATCATCGAGAAATTTAATAGATCCGTATGTGAAAAGTATTTCGGGATTTTGGAAAACTTTGTTTGTATCAGTTAATTGACGCGGAGATGTAAGTTCATCATCAGCATTTAACAAAAGAATTACTTCACCGGTGGCTCGTTGAATACCTTTGTTAAAGGCGTTTGCTATTCCGGTATCTTTTTCGGAAATAATAACGAGGCAAGATTCTTTGCCTGTATTTTTATACATCTCTGTTATTAACTCAAGTGTTTTATCACTACTGCAATTATCTATTATGATGTGCTCATAAAGTTTATAGTCTTGCATCAATACCGAAGCCACGGTTTTTCCGATAACACTTTCGGAATTAAAAGTTGCTGTAACTATTGAAATAGTAATGTTATTCACCATACGTCCATTTTTACTTCTCAATACTTGGTTCTATCTTGCAAGTGTAAATTACTTCTTATAAGCAAGCCGGAATCAAATTCTATGACTGACTTTTTGTACTCGATTGATGTGTACATATTTTATGCAATAAACCACGGATTAAACAATCCGGCATTTACAAAATTTTTCTCGATTATAACCGATGTAAACAATTGGTATATAACCTACGTTATACTGTTAGGTATTTTATTTTTCAATGGTGGCAAACGCGGAAAGTTTGCAGCCATTATGATTTTGCTTCTTATTGTTGCAGTGGATCAAACCTGTGCACGCATACTAAAAGAATACTTTGCGCGCCCTCGGCCTTGTAACGTTCTCGGAGATGTAATTACTCCTCTTGGCTGCAACGGAACATTTTCGTTTCCCTCTAATCATGCAGCTAATAATTTTGCTGCTGCAATGTTTTTCTTTCGGCTTTATCCCAATCTGAAATGGGTACTATTTATTATTGCCGCTCTCATCGCTTTTTCGCGTGTCTATCTCGGACTCCATTATCCATCGGATATTATCGGCGGTGCCTTGATAGGTATTGGATTTGGCTATGTGTTTGCCTTAGTTCAAACTAAGGTTCTTAAGGCTTAGTCTTTCCATACAAAATCAAAAAGCAGAACCGCTGCCGTGGTCATTACAACACAATAAGATAGCAATGTTCCTATCTCTGCGTATGACTCAACAAACAACGCACCCGACATACTTTTTTGAGTGAGCTCTATAACTATCAATATTAACGGCAGCAGTATCGGAAATGACAAAACAGGGTAAAGAGTTGCCTTACTATTGGCTTTTGAAATTATTGCCGCAACTAAGGTAGAGGCAGAGGATATTCCAATATTACCACCAACAAACGCCACAATAAATAACCAACCGTTCTCGAAACTAAACTGAGGAAAAAAGAAAAAGAACAACAGAACCACTGCGGTGTTTATTACAAACGAAAGTGCGAGATTAAAAAGCATTTTTCCCCAAAGAACCGCTGTTGACCGAGCAGTAATTTGTAGGAGCAGCACGGTACCCTTTTCTTCCTCGCTCACAAAAACCCTTGCCAAACCCGACATTGCAGGGA
>CALKUG010000453.1 GCA_937996765.1 uncultured Ignavibacteria bacterium | reverse complement strand
GTGCTATTGTTGTTGGTGCTCACTTTGGCTGAATCAATTAGCTGTATTGCGAGCTTGTAATTATTGGTTATAACGTTGCGGAATTCTTCCGTGATGTTGTTGGTATGGTGCAGAGCAAGGAATTGTAAGATGTACACGAATGCTTGTTTAAAGGTTTCCGGATAGTCGGATGTAATGCCACTGCGTTCTTGAATAAACTTTGTAGCAACACCGCTATAGTGGGCGTACTTTGTAGAGTCCTTAAAGAGCGTAGCAAAAGTGCCAGCAAGTAAAGCTTCTATTTGTGCGTAAGTGTACATTTATTTCCTTAAAAATTGATGCGTAAAAATGTAACAGTAGGCGTGAACTTTTTGGTTAAATACGCTAATAGCCAATTACTACAAGGGTTTAGAGTGAAATTTGGTGCAGAAATTATTAACAACCGGAAGGAATTCCATTCAAATGTTTAAGCAGTTACGCGAATTTTTAAAGACACTATTTCCCGATAAAGCAACTGAGATTGAAGCTTTAGCGGATGATAAACTTGGTGATATGTTACCAAAGCAACCCGCCACACCTCCCGCTACACCAACACCCGCAAGCACTAATGTTGCTGATCCAATGGTTGCGGCACTTGCAGAGCAAGTGAAGGCATTGCAAGCGAGCATTGGCAATTTGGTAAGCCAGAATGAAAAATCTCAAGAACAAATTATGAAATCCGCTAAGGACCAAAAGGCAAAAGAGATTGCAGATCTTCTTGCGGATGCCGTTGCTAAAGGCCGCATCCCTGCAAAGAATGAAGAATTAAAAGCAAAGTATCAAAAGATGCTTGAAGCCGATTACGATACCACAAAAGATATTATCTCCAATCTTCCCGCTATTGCACCCAGCGGCGATAAAAAAGAATCATCCGGTAATCCAAACCCCGGCACCGGTGCACAGACAAATGTACCGGAAGGCGTTGCTTTCCGTGAATCAGCAAAATCAGCACTAACAAGTTTATTTAAACAATAAGGAATAATCTCATGGCAAGGTTAAAAGATCTCAAAGGTCAAGCTCAAGCGCAAGAAATTGATGTAGAATTGCGCAATTTGGCAGTAGCTTCTATCTTATCGGAAGTTCCTGCAATTGATTTGTTAGAGTTCTACGACTTCGTAGGAAACTCTGACAGCATTGATACAGGTACTAATGTGGGAAACCCCGGATTTAGAAATGTTAATGATGCAATAACAGGCTCGGTTACTACGGTAAACACACCTGTTACAGTAGGTAGAAAAATATTAAGTGACATCGCAAAAACCGATGGTGCACTAATTGACCGTTACGGAAGCGCCGGATTTGCACAGGCTGCAAACTTGCATCTCCAATCAGTTGAAGATAAAGCTCGCACATTTGCAAGAAGCTTTATGGATTCGCTAATAAATTCCGATACAACAGTTTCCGGATTCGAAAAAGGATTTAATGGTCTTAAGAAAATACTTACCGGTGAAAGCCTCTATACATTCTTAAGTGCAGATGGCGGTGTTGTAGAGTTTGGAAACACAGATGCAAAAATTAAATCACAAAAATCATTATGGATGCTGGTTGATAAGATAATTCAACGTACTCGTTGTAATCTTGTATTAGCACACCCTGACGTGATTCATACACTTAAGCATATTGGCGGTGATAAAGTACGTGTGCAGAGTGCTAATGATGCTTTTGGAAAAATGCAGGAATTAACCAATATCAGTTTAGCCACCATTCTTGATCCCGGATTTAAAGCAGATAATACTACTCGCATTATCTCATTGGCTGAAACATGTGGTACAAGTACAGATGCAACTTCTATCTACTTCCTCCGTACCGGTGAGAAGCGTGATTATACCATTGGCACAACTGAAGTAGGATTTAAGGTAAAGACTACTCAAGAACCACAATTCACACAAACTTCAATGGAGCTTCAATACGAGCCTGCAATTGTGCATGCACGTTCAGTTGCACGTCTCCAAGGTATTCGCTTAGCCTAACAACACATAGACGTAACCCGGCGGTTGTAAAAGCCCAAAACAACCGCCATTTATTACAAGGAAAAAACAATGGCAATAAGTCCTAATGAATTCTTCTACTTAATTATAACCGTGGTAATTGCGGTTATAGGCTACTTCCTGAAAGGAGTTGCTGATTCTGTTAAAGGTAACACGGAGCGCATATCCGTATTGGATAAAGAGCTTGGTGAGATGAAAATCCGCGTGGAAACGCAGGATAAGAATACTACCGAGCTTTATGAAGAATTTAAAGGAATAGTGTTGCAGATCAATCACATATCGGCGATGGTGAACGACCTTAAATTGAACGTTGTGCGTGATATAATTGATGCTAATACAAAGTTGTTACTATCCGTTGAAAAAAGAATGGCTGAGCATTACGACAATGTTGAGAAAAGATACGCAGAACAAGATAAGCGTTTCGAACAAACGTTAAAGTTATTGCAAGATCAGTTCGTAAGAAAATTTGAGTGCAAATCAAGATGAAGCTATTAGAATTTTTACAGGAAAACAACGGCGGTTACTCGCTCACACGCTTGATGACTGCGGTTATATGCTTATTCTTCTTATTCAATTGGGGCTGGGATATGGCACACGGACGTGCATTTGAGCCCCAATGGGGAACCGTTACAGTATTGTTAACAGCCCTTGGATTAAAGGGTGTACAAAAAGCTTTCGAGCCTAAAGACGAAACAGATGAGAACTAATAAGACTACTTTTGAACAAATAAAAATATACGAAGGCCTGAAACTAAAGGCCTATTATTGCCCGGCCGGTGTGCTCACCATTGGTTACGGTCATACAAACGATAGCAAGTATCCAGTATATCGTAATCAGAAAATAACCCCAGAGCAAGCAGAGCAATTTCTGATACATGATGTTGAAGAAGCTGAAAAGATTGTTGAAATGGCTGTTAAAGTACCTTTAAACGATAATCAATTCAGTGCACTGGTGTGTTTTGTTTTTAACATAGGCCGATTAAAGGGCACTACATTATTACGCAAATTGAACGCCGGTGATTACAAAGGCGCAGCTGAAGAATTTAAAAAATGGAACAAAGCAGTTGTAATAGGCGTGAAGAAGGAATTACCCGGATTAGTAGCGCGCCGTGCTTTTGAATACACGATGTTCCTTAAGGGTGAAAAGTGAAAACAATAGAAATTGCCATCGGTGTATTATATACATTATTCTTTGTATTCATCCTGTACATTGTGATTAGTTACGCAATAGGATGCAACACAACACCAACCATTACACCGGGTGAGCGCAGTACCAGCACGATTAGCACAGTAGTTGTAACAGGTATGCCTGATACCGTGATCAAAGCGAAAAAAGTTACAAGCAAACATGTAGTTTCAAAACAAGATTTAAAAGAGACTGATAGCATTGCAGTTGTTACCGTACAAGATAACGATACATTAACCGTTACCCTTGCTGATAAAGGTGATAGCATCATAGTTAATGCAATTGCTAACTTTGCAATAAAAGAGATTATAAGAGTGGATACTTTAAAGATTTTTCAAAGAGATAGCATCGCCGGTGTTGCTAAGGTCCCATGGTATGAAGAACCGGTAGTAACATATTCAGCCGGTGTTATAACAGCACTGGGCATAGTGTATTTAGTTTTTAATTTTTCAAAGTAGAGGTAAAAAATGGCATCCAAACAAGGTATTAGAAGAGCGGTAATAGTAGAGCCCGGATATGTATCGGGAACCGATCCGCAAGCATTAGTTGTATTAGGCGGAAGAGTAAACGCTGGGAAATTGGTAATCGAAGATGATGCCATTGCCTTGCAGAGCGGTCGCAAACTTCCTAATATGTATAAACACAGCTTTGCAGCTGAGATAGTAAATACATCACGTCCCGTGCTTCCTGCATTGTTATTAATGGCACGTGAAGGCGGTGCAGGTGTTGAGCTCATTGGAGCGCGCAAAACCGTTACCCCCGCAACCTATGATGGTGTATTCACCTATATTGGTCAGAATCGTCTTGGTATGAAAATGAAGTACAAAGCTTCAAACAAAGCGCGTACAATTGAAATTGAGTTGAAAAGATTATTCGATAAGGATACACACAAAGCCATTCTGGACGCGGCTCAAACCGACACAATCCAAACTTTTGGCGCAAGCGTTGGAACACAGCTTGCTGAAGTGAGTGCAGATCCCGATAACTACACACCAACCGGTTACGCAGAATTTAACTTAGGCGGAACATTGTTGTTTGATAACGCCGATTTGAAAGAATTCAAACTTGAAGTTGAAACCGCAGGGGATGAAAACATTTTTGAAATGCTGAATGTAAGCTATCTCAATACCAAGCTCGAAGTTACGATTACGAACGCTTCACGCGAAAAAATTAAATCGTTGCATGAGTTTACATCACTTACTCCCGCAATAGATTTCACGTTGAAAAATGGTGCAAACAAATGGGAAAAACATGTGTATAACCAAGGCGTGTTATCTCTTAATCGTGTTACTACTATTGGCGATGATGAACGTACCGTTAAGCTTGTATTTGAAGGTCAAACGCCTATTAACATGGTTACTGTTGTAGCCGCTTCAGAAAACTTAACAGTAACCCACGCGTTATAAGGAGATACAATAATGGCAGTATTGAATAAACCGGCACTTGCGAGCGGTACAATCAGCTTTGCTGATACCAATGCAGTTGCAACTGAACAAGCGATGTTACTGATATTTGACGGTAGCGGTGGTGTAAAAAAAACTTACAAAACCAATAATATTGGCGGCGCTGTAGGAGAGTTTACAGCAAGCGTCGGTGTTGGATACAGCTTAACACTTACACAATACGAAATTGATAATGTGCTTGATGCAACAACGAATTATCGTATTGATAGCATTCGCACCGAGGATGATAAGCGCTACATTACACGCTTAAATGGAAGTATCACACCCGCTGAAGCTGTAACACCAACACCCGATAACGTTACAGAGCGTAACATTTACAAGGTAACGAACTTACCGGTGTATAGTGAATTCAGCACCGGCGATATTGTTGTACATGAAGATAAGGCCTACTTAGTAGCAGGTAGCGGTTACACAGGTTTCGGAAGCGGTAACGATAAACCAATCCAGCTTCACAAAGCAAATGGTGATGTAATTGGCTATGATAATGATGTAGATGGAAGTGGTGTTCATAACCTTGTTAATGCAGCGGTTGCAGCGTCATACGGCGATTTGATTAAAGTAAAGAAGGCCGCTTACACCGATATAGAAGATTACATCAAATTAAAAAACGGTGTGGATTGGGAATTTGAGCCCGGTTGCTTTGTTGGTGGAGATTCAATTGAAGGTACATTCAGCGATGACGGCGTTGCCGTTGTGTGCAGCTTGCGCGGTTTCCCGACTATTGAGAATAGCAATGGGTTGGATAAGAGGATAGTGCTAACAGGTACTGGGAGTAAGGTAAAAGAATTTTGGTGGGAGTTATCTGCTCGTGTTTATCTATTCGCAGGCGTTGTAAATTATTACGAGTATTCCAATACAATCGGAATAATAACCCCCAGTTGGAGTGGTGGAGATGAGCAAGCAGCAATTTTGACTTGTGTTGGCGCATTTACAAACTTGAAAACATTTATGAATGTTAGTAATGTTGCAATCGTAGATTCCGATACTGCAAGCGAAAGAGTTGATTATATCCGACCAAGTCAAGGACCAGATTCAATTAGATTACAAGCTTTTACACAAGAAAGTGGAGCATTCTCGTTACAGACAGCTGTAGATGCTTATTTAAATGTAAAAGTTTTTGCTTAAAATGAACATTCTAATCACCGATCCTGATAACATTAACACCCCCGGCACGCACGCTTACAATGTGCGTGCCGCTTTCTTACTTGGGTATGAAAGTGCCGGGCTTGAGTGGCAAGGTGAAATACTGCATCATACAATGACATGGGATTTTTCTTATGTGCAAAATGCCGGTCCTGATATGTGGATACAAAGCTATACAGGCCTATCTGCACATTTAGGAGGTTGCAATGCCCTTTATCCAATACTTCCAGTTATGGTTGCAGGCGGTAATAGTGTTGATGAACTCATTTCTGCTACAATTCCGCAACAAACATTAATCACAGGTGCAGGCGATGTTTCCAACGAGACGGCTGATAACGTGGAGTTTATTGCGCCTGATCCGATTGGTACAGATGTGCAGGATTATTCAAGTTTTGCAAATCCTTACATTGCCGGGCAGATTGCGGCCATAATGGACATCTGTAATTGCAACCACTGGGAAGCGCGTTACAGAGCGCGTATGACGGGAAGTAAGAATGGAGTGTGGCATGAAACCGATGGATTTGGTTTTATCAACATCCTTAAAGCTGTTACCTACAAAGGTGAAATACCCGCAGATCCATGGTACACATGGCCGGTGCCAGTGCAACCTAAACATATTGCAATTCAGAATCTGCAATTAGATAATATCTATGCGCCTATCAGTTATGTTAAATTGTTAAGCGCGGTAGTTGAAAGTGATAAAGCTACATTTATTATAAATCGTCACTACAGCAAGGATAAAGCGAAACTTGATCAGCATATAATCAAGATTGATTCTACTATAGCAATCAACAACGCGCTTTACGAATTATTAAAAGAATCAATAAGCCCTTCAATCGGAGAATTTGAAAATGAGTGAAAATAATACTTACATAATTGATAGAGTTGAATACAAGCTACTTCCGGAATATAAGTGGAAGCATTGGAAAGCAATCATTAAAATGCTTGTAGAATTAGGAATTAGCGATTTTGCAATCTTTAGCGAGCTTACAGCAATTGCAGCTATTGCTGGAAAGATAGCTGAAGGTGATCAGCTAACACAGCTTCTATCTCTTATCCTCGTTGATGGTGAGGGCAATCAAGCAAGCATTACGGATTTTAGCGAAAAGGAATTCAACGATGTTTTCAGAGCGATTCAAGATTTTTTATCACCGAGGTTAGCCGTTATAGCCAATACAATCAAGCAATTACAAGCTACGAAACCCAATTAACGGAAGAACAATCACTGTTAGAGCACGACAGTGATTTCGATTGCGAGTTACTAACACCGCAACCTTACGACCTTGATTATGTGCTGTACAATCTGAGCGATGGCAACATTTTACAGATTCGAGAATATGAAAAAACCAATGTAGATGAAGTAATGGCACACTACCATGTATGGCTTATTAAACGAATAAACGAAGTACGAATGGAGCGTGCGCGAATAAAACAAATGAATAGAGAGTAATTTCATGGCAGATATTAAACTAACAATTGATTCACAGCAAGCCGTTAATACTCTCAATGCTATTCGTGATTTTATTGCCTCAATAAAAAGCAATGCTTCTAAAGTTGATCTTCAACTTGATACTACAAAGTTCAAATCAGCAATAAAAGGCGTTAACGAGGAACTAAAAGAAGTTCTTGAAAACGCTGAAAAGATTTCCGAAACTTCTATAAATCCACAAATAGCACAACCTGAGGGGGCGCCCGCCTCTTCAACAACAAGGCCACGCGATTCACGCGGGCGTTATCTTCCAGCCGGAAGCACACCTGAAGATCAACCTCAACAACCTGCATCACCACTTACAGGAATGTACAATATGCTTGCAACTACTCGTATTGCTTTACAGGGTGTGCAAGAAATAGCCAATGCCTATCAACAAACCGTTGGTGCTGTAATGCAATCAGGTGCTCAATTTGAAACCAAGGTTGCAGAACTTTCGGCAATTACAGGTATAACAGGCGCGGACCTCGATAAACTTTCTGAAGCTTCAATACGTGTTGGTGTATCATCCGGATTAGGCGCATCACAAAGCGCTGAGGCCTTTAAGCTATTGGCCAGCAATATTGATGTTACAACTGCCGGCGGTGTGGATGGCCTTGTAAAAATGCAGGAACAAGTGATATTACTTGCACAGGCATCGGGGGTTGATTTACCAACGGCCGCCAATACCATGGCCGCCGCTATTAATCAGTATGGTTTATCTGCATCCGATGCGGTGCGCGTTACCAATGTATTAGCCGCAGGTGCTAAGTACGGTGCGGCGGAAGTGCCTCAGCTGGCTGATTCATTACGCATTACAGGGAGTGCAGCTGCAACTGCCGGCGTGTCAATCGAAGGTACTGTAGGTGCTTTGGAAGTGTTATCGCAATCTGCTCTTAAGGGAAGTGAAGCTGGTACAGGCTTGCGGAATATTCTTACGAAGTTACAAACGGAAGCCATTCCGGGTGTTGATTTGAAAACCGATGGCTTAAGTAAGACTCTGGAAAAGCTTCAACCAAAGTTGCAGGATACCGCTTTTCTCGCAAAAACTTTTGGCGCGGAAAATATCAACGCCGCTCAAATTCTTATTAAAAATGCGGGTGCGGTTGAGCTAATGACCAAAAAAGTAACTGATACCAACACCGCACAAGAACAAGCAGCTGTACAAACCAACACTTATGAATTCCGCATGAAGCAACTCAGCGCCACGCTTGAGCAACTTGCTATAATGGTATTCCCTACATTATCTACCATTATTGGTAGTGCTTCTACAGCATTATCAACCATGATAAACATTGTAATCTCAGGCATTCAATTTGTAAAAGATTGGCAGGGTGTCCTTATTCCGCTTGGTATCGCCATTGCAGCAAGTACAGCGCAGATATGGCTTAACATCGCAGCCACACAGGCAAAGATATTGCTTGAGCGTGGTGCGGCAATTGTAACAGGCGCTTGGACCGCGGCACAGTGGTTGCTGAATGCCGCTATGACGGCTAACCCAATCGGATTAGTAATTGCAGGCATTGCGGCATTGGTAGGTATAGTAATTTTAATCGTGGAAAAAATGGGCGGATGGAATAAAGCGTGGGGCTATTTACGCGCGTCTATGCTGGTAGCATGGGAAACAATTAAAGCAGTAGCCACCGGTTACTTTAACATTTACAAGACCATTGCTGATAGCTTATGGAAGTTGTTGCAAGGTGATTTTGATGGTTTTATAAAAACGCTTAAAACAGGGTTTAATGAGTCTTTAAACGAAGTAACAAGTATTCCGGAAAAGACACGTAAAATTTTTGCAGACCTTGAAAAAGAAACACCAACTGTTACTGTTAAGACAAATGTTGAAACTCCTAAAGTACCATCTGCACCTAACCAATCCGGTGAATCCAACAAAAAGGTAGCGGGTCAAGAAGATAAGAAGCAAAGCACAGCAACACCCAAAGATATTTATTCCGAGAAAGATAAAGAGCTTCAAGCACTTGCGCAATTTGAGCAAGAAAAAATGAGATTAAACGAAGTAGGCAATTCGCTTCGTATCGCGCGGGAAATGGAATTTACGAAGCAACGGATTGAATTAGCGCGGAAGTATAATAAAGATGTAGCAGAGCTTGAACGAGATTTGGCAATATCCACAATGCAATTTCAAAAGGCCGTTGCTGAAGAACGCTTAAATGATGCTAAAAAACAGGATGAATTGTTGCAATCTCAGTTCAATTACGAAGAACAACTCTATGCGCTTACAGCAACAACCGAGCAATCAATAACAGAATTAAAATTGCGAAATCTTCAAACGAGGTTACAGCATCAACAACAATTCGGCATGAATACACTTGAGCTTGAGCGCACTATTAATTTAGAACGCGCCAAGCTCGATGCCGATACCAATAAAAAAGTGGCTGAAAACCGCAAGGGCAAAGGCGATCTAAGCCCTATAGAATTGGAAGGGCAAAAGCAAGAAAAATTCAGCAAGCGCGCAATGGATTTAAGCAAAGCTGAATCCGAGGTAAAGCAAATGAGTGCCAATGAGCAAGTGAATACAACTCGCGCAACACTTAATCAGATGGGGCAAATGCTAAGCAAGAATACTATTGCCTACAAAGCACTTGCAATGGCGGAAGCAGGAATGAATATATACACAGCCATAACCAAGGCACTCACAGCTGGACCAATATTAGGCCCTATTCTCGCGGGTATTATTGGCGGTATGGGTGCAGTACAAATTGCAAATATAGCAGGTGTTGAAGTACCTGCACCGCAATCTTATGCGGTTGGCGGTATTGTGAAAGGTCCCGGAACAACAACATCTGATTCAATACCGGCAATGCTGAGCAATAATGAATTTGTTGTTAATGCTGACGCTACTAAAGAGTATCTGCCATTGTTGCAAGCAATTAACAGCGGTAAAGTATCTGCTTATTCTGGTGGCGGATATATATCAAAAACACCTAAAATGGTAGTCACATCATCGCCCGCTAATAATGTAAACAACATCGAAGCTGTTATAAGTAACAAGCTTTCAGAGATGGTTACAGCGTTTCAGAATATGGAATCACGGATTGATAGAGAGCACATCGTATTGAGCTACGACCGTACCAAGGCCGCACAATCACGGGGTACCGTGTAATGTATCGCACAGGAATTGTTAAGCAAAGGTTTAAATCGGCTAATATCGGATTGGAGATAATAAGCGATGATGGTAATGCCTATAATACTTTTTACAGCATTGATCTAGTGGAATTCGGTAAGATAGAATACGGATTCAATGATGATGATGCCCTTGTATCGCAAGCCTCTATTTTCGAAATTGCTATTAAAGTGGCTTCAAATCAGCTTTTAACGGTACTTTCAAAATTGTTAGGCGAAACCACAATTGAGATAAGAAGCTACAATAGCACCTACACAGATGCAGGCACAATCATATATTCAGGCATATTGGACACGGCTCCGAGTGCAAAGTATAACGAAAATATAATTCAATTACGGTTTACTGATTGGACAAAAGGGCTTGATGAATGGAACTTAACATTTAACGCCGATGTAATTGATATAAGCGAGAATAACGCCCCGGCATTTGGCGGCGATACCACTGATAAGTTTATGCGCATCGTGGATTTAATTGAATTAATAGTCAATCGCAACAAACCCTATAAGGAGCATCCGGGTTACTCAGCTTCAAATCTCCCGCTGGTAATGGTTACGGCAGGAAGATGGAATGGGAGTATAACAGAATACCGCGTTAATACAACTGATTACACCGTCAACACCTCAATCGAATTCGGTAAGTTGATGGTAAACACCGATAAGCTATTCCAAGTTGGAAGCCCGTTTAAATCGTATAAAGAAGTATTATCGGCTATTCTACAAACATTTTGCCTAAAACTTGTTGTACAACGTAACGTTATCAAGCTCATAAGCTTGTTCAACATTGGAGTGCCTGAGAGCATTAGCGATTTACGATTGGCCAGCAAGCCCGAATTGCAGTATAATAAAGATAAAGTTACAGCCACAAAGTGCGATTACCTTAATCACGCAGGCGCTTTAATGCAATTTTACAAAGGTGAAAACTACGATTCAGCCCGCGTTAAACGCGATTTGAAGAACGTAGCACCCTTAAATGTAGATGATCAGATTGGCACATCCGGATTCTCGAATTCTTTTGCCGTGTATGATTCTGTAACACATTTGCATTGGCGCGTAATGACGAATAAGATACAGTATTATCGGAATGGTTCACTTACAGCACAGGGCTCAAACCTGTACTGGCAAAACGAAATCTTGTTTAATCAAATAACTTCTAATTATCTTCAGGTAAGTGCTGATTTACTTAATTGCGATTATCTGCCCACTAAGGCCTACACAATAGCTGGGATAAAATGCCTACCAAAAAAAATGGCAATTGATTATCCCAGCAACACCACTCAATCCACATTCTATGAGTATATATGAGTAATTTGGATGAAGAGCTTTCGAATTCCGCAGTTGAGTTAATCAAACAAACTATAGAGCCAATCGAAGAAATATTCGATACTCTTGTTGTTGTATCTCTTGTAAAGGATGAACATGGCCACAAAAGTTATCAAACATATATCCATGGGGATCACGTAACCGCTCTGGCAATATGTGATCTTGCAAAGAATCATATACTTAACCAACTTACCGATTCTGACGATAACCTTTTTTAACTTTTTCTTGAGTTTTTTCTTTTGCATCTCTGCCTTTGTTATTATTTTAAAGGCATAAAACCGACTCGATTCGGGCAAAATCAAATAACAATAACTAAAAATGGAGCTAATATGAGGTTGCTACTCGCAATAATCGCATTTACAATCATCTCCTTTGCACAAAGTCAATACCCGGATGCCATCATTTTAAAATCAGGCACACGAATTGACAGCATTAAGGTCTTAGAACAAAACTCAGAATATGTTAAGTTCATTAAGCTCGGAGAGGAAAAAGAAACCAAAATTGGCACAAAACAGGTACAGCAAATCCTGAAATTCGCAATTGCCGGCGATGATAAGCAGGCGATAAAAGAAATGACCATGGATGAAAGGCTGGCACTTTTGGAAAAAAAACTTGAACAAACATCCACAGATGCCAGTGTTAGTAAGTACATTCTTATTGTATGGAGCGCTGTATCGGTAATAGCGTTAGCAATAATGGGTATTCAGTTGTCAAAATAGCCGTTAAAGCAGTTTTTTATTTGTTTAAAAAACTAATTAAAAAATATTTACTGAAAGTGTTGACATTAATCAACACTTTCAGTAAGTTTACCCCAGAGATTCTGACCGTCTCAAATTAGCGACAAACAAAAGGTCATTAAGTATATAAAGAAAGGCGACGATCATGTCACACGAAGAAACAACTTACACAGTAGAATTATCATTAAATGGCATTCAAGGCTCAATGCCGCTCGTTGATATTAACATTTACGACAATAATTATGAATATTTACTTCTCCCTAATTCTCGCGCTTATGCATTCAAAAGCAAGGAATTAGCAATAGATATGGCTAAAGAAGCAATTACTGGTCAATTATTCGCTAATGTTGAGGGCCGTTGCGGAGAAATAAAAATATGGGGATCGGATGAAACACCTGAATTAACACTTAATGTGAATGCCAATTATAATGAAGATGACGATGAATACAACCTCGTAATTGATGGTCAGGATTATCCTCCAAAAGTTCAATGGATTATTCATACTTCACGTCATTCACAGCAATATTTCCCACTTCCTTCAGAGGTGAGTTCCTCAAATGTTGTAGAATCGGCCTTTCGGAAAGCGAGAGAATATTATAATCAAGATACTAATTCAGGAATATATATCGAAAAAATGCTTAATGATGAGCTGGTCGCAACTTTTAGACCAGTAGAAACAACTGTAACACTAATTGATACAGTAGCATATCAAGAGCCAGAATCACAGGAAATAGGTTCGTGGCCAGTTGATGATTACCCCTATTACGAGTTCTTGACCTTTTGTAAAGAGCATGAACTTGATGAAAAAGATGATTTAAAAGTATCCCGCACTTATATATTCCGCGATCAATTCGGGTACTTTATGCGTGCTCAACATATTGGCACAATGTTCCCGGATGGCAAAGATATTTATACTATTGAAGAAGCTGAAGAATTCTTTAAAAAAGATATATTTAAATTCATTTAGTTAAACTAATAAACGAAAATGCCCGGTTAATCCGGGCTTTTTTTTAAACTGAAAGGCAAAAAAATGAAGATATTAACAGAAATTGAAACAATCAGTGATAAAGATACATTTAACAATCACTACCTCGTTAAAGGACTTGATGAATTCTATCATCAACTACTGTACAATTCTACTATTATATTAAAGGTAAATCGCTTAAAATGGCCACAGCTTCACGCTACGGTTTCATTAAGCGAATCCGGCGATTTTCAAATCAATGGGCTATCGTATAAAGTTGATATTGTTTATCATCTTCAAGAAGTAGATCAGGAAACATTAGAGGATCTAATTAAGTATTGTTATTCAACATTGCTTAGCTCTCATTACTTATCAAAGGAAGAGTTTATTCGGAGAGCTACAATTAAGAGTAATCAGGAGTACCACAATGTAGTTAAAGGTCGTAAAGGCAATCCATTGTTGCACCCATGGGCACATTACAACCCTATCACAGGGCTCTTTAACGAGCTGGCCATAACAACAGTCCTTCAAAATAAAATAAGCTCCTAATGGAGCTTTTTTTATATATTTAAACACAATTTAAATCACATTTAAAAACACATTGTAGATACGATAAATGGTTCAATTCCCAAAAAGTGTGCAAAACTCGGTGTCCCGTGTTGCAAAACTCGGTGTCCCGTTATAGAAAGGATTGAGATGAGTTTACAAGAGAACAATGATAAAAAATCGCCAATTCAGC
>CALKUG010000452.1 GCA_937996765.1 uncultured Ignavibacteria bacterium | reverse complement strand
TTCTCTTATCACCACGACTCGATATTATAGTTACATCATTGTATAAAAGATCTCCTTGCGGAAGTAATATTTCTCTCTGTTGATTAGCAGTACCTAAAGATTGATATTCACCAAAATATTCATTATACCCAATTCTCGAGATTTTTAGTACATATTTTCCAGGAGAAAGTAACGGTAAAGTAACTATTCCTTCAGCATTGCTAAGCGTAGTAAAGCCTTGCTCACCAAGGGTAACCACCGCTGAGTTCACGGGTAAGAGAGTATTGGCATCCAATAGTCTTAGTGTTCCTTGTGCAAATAAACCTACTTGCATTGCGAACAACATAACAACAAACAATATTTCACTTCTCATAGAATACACTTCCTAATTACAAAAAAAAGACCGCTTTTGTTTAATCCTTCTGACGAGAAGGGGTACACAAAAACGGTCTTAATAGTTTTCCTACGCAGGTACTAACCTGATCAGGTACAAGGGTATAATCTCAGCCAAGTAAATTGGCACCCCTAACGCCGGCTTACAAAGCTTACGCTCAGTAAGTCACATTATCATTAAAAGTGAAAAGAACAATTTATTTTGAAACTACTAACTTTTGCTTTGGACGAATATTCTCATCTTTAAGTCCATTTAACTTTTTGAGTTGAGCAACAGTAATTCCAAATTTTACAGCAATACCACCTAAAGTATCACCTGATTTAACAACATAAGATTTTTGTTTAGAGTTCTCAGTGGTAGCAGTCTTCTTTTTTGAAGATGCTTCTTTTGGAGCTACTAAACGTTGTCCTACCTTAATATTATCTGATGATAACTTATTGGCCTTTTTTAATTCTTCGACAGAGACTCCCATCTCAATGGCAATATCTGATAGCACATCGCCTTTGCGAACTACATACGACGTCTTTTTCGAAGTAGTCTTAGCAGGCTTAGCTGTTGACTTAGCAGGAGCTGCATCAGTTTCAATAGTGAGCACTTGGCCGGCTCTAATATTAGAACCCGAAACACCGTTATTCTCTCTAAGGTCAGCCACGCTTACGCCATATTTTTCTGCAATTGAACCAAGAGTCTCACCGGTTTTAACAGTATGGGTAGTGTTAGTACCTTTTTTCTTGCTGCTCGAACGCGGTGCTGCTGTTTCTGAAACTGCATCGGAGTAAATTTTTAATCTACTACCTGCATAAATCGTATTGCCCTTAACGTTGTTCCATGTGCGAATATCATCAGCACTAACATCATATTTGTTGGCAATTTTTTCGAGAATTTCACCGGATTTTACGGTGTGATAAATAACTGTTTCGGTTGTTTTAGCCGTATTATCTCCATAAGCCGGGGCATTTTCTCTATCATAAATTTTGATTTGGCTACCGGCAATAAGATTATCGTCACGGAGATTATTCCATGTCCGAATTTGCTGTGGACTTACTCTAAAACGTTCTGCCAACTCGCTCATAGTATCGCCACTTCTGACTTTGTAGGATGTTGGTTTTGCGGATTTTTTAGCCGGACTTGTTGTTACTTCGGCAGCATCTACATACATAACTTCACGACTAAGAACTTTGAGTCTGGAGCCTGCTTTAAGATTATTTGATTTTAGTTTATTCCATTTTTTTATATTGGATACACTTACGTTGTATCTACCGGCAATAGCTTTAAGTGTTTCACCGCGTTTAATTTTGTGAGTTTTCCAGGTATCTTTTACAACCTTTTGCTTTTCAGCAAGATTCTTTTTTTCCTTAGGTGCTTGTTTATCTAACGAAGCATAGTATTCCTTCATATCTTCAGGAACATAAAGACTAAGTTCTTGGCCTACTTTAGCTGTGGTGGTATATGGAATTTTATTCCAATTTCTAATTTCAGAAACGCGTACATCGAAGTATTTAGCAATAGAGGTTAATGTTTCACCGCGTTTAACTGTATAGGTAATCTGTGCTTTACCTGCCGGTACGGGTACATCTTCATAGGCGAGCTCGTTAGTTGGTTGAGCTTCGTCTTCTGTATCAAGCGTTGTGGAATTACCACTTAACTTTGTATATGGAGAAACGTAGTCACCATTTTCAGTTGATGAACTGCCTTGAGCAGCTGCATCATCGGTATTAACGGCAAAATCAGTTTCAGAATATACAGATGAATTAAATGGGATTTTTAGTCGAACACCACGTTTTGGCTTGTTGCTTGTACTTAAGTTGTTAGCATCAGCTAATTCTTGTACACTTACATTATAGCGTGTAGCAATTTGACTAAGCGATTCACCACGCTTAACAGTGTGGAAAGCAAAATTACGTTTTGCTGAGCTTGGCACATTCTCCAATGCTGCAAGGAATTTTTCAGTTGAACCTTCCGGCACTTTTAACTCATATCCATTAGGATATTTTGGAGGGGTGCTGGCCTGAATCAACTCTGTATTAAGTTCTTGCAATACATCCACGGAATAACCAGTGGATTGGGAAAGATACCCTAAATCAACTGCATCATTAATCTTAATGGTGCTGTAACGTAATGGCTCTTGTAAATTAAAATCATTAAAACCGTATTCAGAGGGGTTCATTGCAACCACTGTTGCAGCTATATAACTTGGTACGTAATTTCTTGTTTCTTTGGGCAAATATTTTTGAATTTCCCAGAAATTACGAGAACCGGCTCGCTTAATTGCACGAGTAACACGACCTTCACCTGAGTTATATGCCGCTAAAGCTAAGTACCAATCACCTAAGTTGTTATACAAGTCTCTTAGGTGCTGAGCTGCAGCACGCGTTGCTTTAACAGGGTCACGACGTTCATCAATATAAAAAGTAACATCCAAGCCGTACGATTTTCCGGTAGTTTTCATAAACTGCCACAAACCAACTGCTCCTGCCCATGAACGTGCTGTTGGGTTCAGTCCGCTTTCAATCATCGAGAGATATAAAAGCTGACGTGGAACGCGTTCGCTGTCAAAAGTCTCAGCCATCATTGGGAAAAATCTACCCGAACGTTCAAGCCAGCGAGTCATATGATGACGACCACGACCAACGTAGTATTCAATATACTGTTCAACTTGGGAATTGATTTCGAGTGGAATATCTGCCGAGATAACCGTGAGCGGTTTGGTGGGAATAATCTCTGTGTTTTGAGTTAAATCAATTTCATTAATTGACTTACCCATAAACTCTTCGAGTGCGGCAAATGATACATCTTCAGGTAAATCCTGAATTTGATCAATATAATTTCTGTAATCCTCAATAATAGACCCCGAAAGCTCGTTATAAGCTGTGTTCTGATCTATTCCCGGGTAATAAGAAAGGTTGTTGATAATTCTTAAAGCCATTTCGTAGTTATTTATGGCTTCAGAAATGCTGTTCATGTTTTGCTTTTGGAGGGCGATAACATAATATTGGCGCGATTGCTCTAATAATTCTGAGACTATCTCGCCTCGATTATTGATTTGTTTTTCCCCGTCGCCTTCCTGTTGAACCTTGGCAGTTTCTGTATTCGCTGCACACCCGGTAAGGTATAGAGCCAATATGGATACTGCAAAGAAACTGAGAAGTCTCTGCTTCATTATATCTCCATTTTGTGAAAGACATTTCGAAATACGAAGAACTTTTGCGGTTTTTAATTGAAGGTTCTTCGGCCTCAAACACTCGTGTTATAGTGTTTGAACCCGTAGAATGTTCCATTATCATCGGTATTGCTTTGCAATACTTTAAAAGTTTTCGCTTTTATTATTAAAAAGAACAAGTGATGCATGTCACAATTTTGTGACAATCGTGTCGCAAGATAATAAAATATTTTTTAAATGACAATTCTTTTAAAATATATTTTACAAATAGGAAAAGATGGGATTGTAAGTACTTTGGTAACTCTATACTTCAATAAACCAAGTCGAGTATTTCTGAGCCAATATTTCTATGAGCTCTTTTAGCTCGGATGCTGTTGGTGAATCGAGATGGGAGAAAATATCATCGAGTAAAATACACTGTGCCCCTGCAAGAATAGAGGCTATAATCATTATACGAAATCGAAAGCCAAAACTCAGCGGATCAGGTCTGTGGTCTTCATATCCCGAGAGGTCAGATATCTCAACAAGAGTTTTATACTCATCTTTAACATCCGCCAACTTTAATTCAGCGAAACTTAAAATATGCTCTATGTTTTGTTCAACTGTGGCAAAGTTAAAAGTTGCCGGCAATGAGGGAATATATACTATTTTTTTTATATCGGAGGAAACTACTACTTCTCCGGAACTTGGTTTTATTATTCCTGCCATAAGTTTTAACAGTGATGACTTACCGTAATTGTTGGGAAGTAAAACCTTGGTGATAGAAAAGTTGGTATCGCGATTTATGTCAAGAGAAAAATCTCGAAATATAAGTTTTTCTTTGAAGTGCGAAGCAGTGAGTGAATAACTAATTTTCTTTAATTGAATGTTCATTGTACATCCTCCGTAATAACTCCTACCGAAAGTCCTTTTAATCCCAAACCTGTAAAATAGATAATAACCATTAAGAACATTACAGAAACAAACACCAAGGGTGTATCCCAAAGGTCGTATGCGTAACGAAGCACTCCGGCGTAGCTATCATTGTTGTTCTGAAGAAAGCCAACAATTAAAGTTATCGACCATACTGAAAGATGATGTGCGTACAAATCTTCGGCAATAGAAGGCAAAATGAGTTTTTGAATAAGTTTTTTTTGCGCTTTCTCAGATGAATCAGAAAGTGTAGAGAAGAATTCGATATATCTCATTGGATAAGAACGCAAACGTTTAATCAGGAATAGAACTATCTGCGAGGCAGTTAACAAGGTAATCACAACAAAACCTGCGAAGCCATCATTGCCAAACCAAGTAATAATGAGCAAAGCAATAATAAAGTGGGGAACCATATAACCTGCAAAACCATGTGAACGCAAAGCATCGTTTTGCGAAAAAAGTTTTAGCGGAAGCAGTAAAACTGTAACAAACGCAAGACCCGTTGCCAGTAAAAGCACCGCCAACACTTCACCCGCTGTGGCTATCAGCTTAAACAAAAATCCGGTTTCGCTATGCAATAGCTTAACACCTTCGGATAATTCAGTAGCTGTTGGGAGATAAGGGTTTGTTGGTATAACAAACTCTGCCGCTATAACTATTGTAAGTAGTATTAAACTTATTACTGCTGTCTTTTTGGTACTCATAAACTCTTAGGGGTTCTCTATATTAAGTATGCAAAATACACAAAATAGATGTAACTTTGTCAGTAACCATTTCAAGAACAATTTTAGCGGCGAATCGTGAAATATCCGGCTTTTTTAATTCCACTTATTGTAATGTTTGTATTGGGGAAAGCCTCCGCTCAGTCGTTTGTTTTAACGGGTCAGTTTGGGAATTTTATTGAGGCTGAAGATCTTGTTGTTAATCCTATTTCAGGAATTCTTATTGTGGACAAAGGGAATTCTTCGGTTATACAAATGGATACACTCTTCAATGTAACTTCAGAACTGGGTGGTTACGGATGGGGCTCAGAAGGTTTGGCCCAACCAACTTCGGTTGCAACAACGGGTTTAAGAACTTATATCTGCGACCGTAACAACTCTCGTGTACAAATTTATTCTAAAGACTTATTGTTTCTTTATGGCATTACTAACGAAGCACTAAATCATTTGGGTTACTCACTTCAACTTCCGGAAGCTGTAGCGGTTTCACCACTCGGCGATGTGTTTGTTTTAGATGCCGGAGAGAAAAGAGTATTAAAATTTAATTACAACAACGAGTTAATCTCGGTTTTTGGCGACTTTGCTTCAGGTGAGTTTTCCCTAAACAACCCTACAGATATAACCTACTGCGAAAGTGTAGGATTAGTTGCTGTATTACACAACAACGGTATTGTTTTTTTTGATGAGTTTGGTTCCGGGGTTAAATCTCTAATCATGCATGGGATTGTAGCAATCGAATACTATAAAGGTTTATTAATTCTCAGTTCTGAAGAACAAATAATCACTTTATCACTTTCTACATTTGGTTTGGAAAGTTTAGTAATTTCGACAACAAATTCGCAGCCTATAAAAAAAGCCGTACTCTTTGAAGGGAAGCTTTATATCCTTTCAAAAAACAGCGTTTCCCTTTATGAAGAAATCACAAATAGATAAATTAGTTTTTTTTCTTCTTTTGCTTTGGATAGTTGGAATTTTTGCTGCTCCACTTATGCACGTATTACCTGAAGCAGTCGGGTTCCTTTTTCTTTGGAAGCACAGCTATTCATTTGTTTGTCACCAACAACCCGATAAATGCTACACTGTTGCGGGAGAAAGCCTTTCTGTTTGTGCACGTTGCTTAGGAATTTATGCTGGTTCACTTGTAGGTTTACTTATTGCTATTGTCTTTCCTCGTATAAAACGTAGAGTAACAGGAGTTACAAGCATTCTGATTTTTTTAGTTATTATGAGTGGGGATGTTTTTTTAGTATTGCTTGGTGTGTATCCATATAATAAAATCAGAGCTTCTGTTACAGGTGCACTCGTAGGCTTTACCTTAATTTCTTATATTTACCCCGAGATTAGAAAATTTTTATTAGAAAAACGAAACAATGACTCGTAATAAATATTTCCCTACCTTAATATTTGGTTTTGGGGCAGCTGTATTAAGTAATGTACCCGGACTCAATACCTTTAGTTGTTGCATCATTATTCCGGCCGCTGTTTATATGGCTTTGTATGTTGACCAGCGGTTAAATCATTTTGGTTATAAAGTTATTGGCTCAAATGCTTTTGCATTTGGCATATTGACAGGTGTTTTTGCAGCTCTTTTTACTTCGGGTATTGATGCGTTTATTACATTTATAACCAAATCAAACCCAATAGTTTATGCGGTGCCGCAAATGCGTGAGATGGTTGGGGAGCTTAATCTTGGTCCCGTTGGCGAAGCATCACTTGAATTAATTGAACAAATGTCTGTAGAAATTAAACAAAACGGATTTTCTGCAATTTATTCTTCTTTAATTCTCATCACCAATCTCATCTACTTTTCGGTGTTTGGTATAATTGGTGGATTTGTTGCAATGGCAATTGTTAATAATCGATACCACAAGAACCATCAAAACACAGATAACTCAGACCAATAATAAATAGACTATTAACACGAATACACTATGGTTACAGCGTTTATATTTTTTATTCACTTCATTTTTTTGCTTATAGTATTTACTAAATTTTGGCAGAATGAAGGGCTTTCTACAGCATTTACCAACTTGGCATTGGTTTCGATTTTATTTACAGTAGGCTGGTCGATTGCGGGTACTGCCACAAAGTTTTTAATTGATGCTGAAGGGTTTGGAATATACTACGACCGCGATGCCTTATCCCTCACCATACTTACTTTTGGCGAGTTGTTTTTTTATAGGGTTTATTACCATGACCTCTTTACTTCAGACGGTAAGGAAATACAATAATAGCCGTTTGTGTTGCAGTACCATTGCGCAACGGCTCAAATCTCCATTTCCGCAATGCTTGAATTGCTGAATTTTCGAGTGTAGCGTCGGCCTTAATAAGCGGTATTACTGAACCAACCGAACCATCAGGCATAATTGTAAATCTTAAACGAATATCAATCTGCTTATTCACTCCTGGCGGATAAGCCGGGACAGTATAATTTAATACTTTTCTGCTACCCATTCCTCCAAAATCAATATCAAAACCACCGGGCCCTGTAGTTTTATTACCTTGACCCTGTTGAGCCGGTTTGGGTGTTGTGGCATCCTTAGTTTCTTTTTCCTTTGTAACCGCAGGGGCGTCTGGCGATGTGTTTTTAGTTTGGGTTACATCTACCTTTTCTTCTACCTGATTTTCTTGAACTTGTTGCTCCTCAATGGTTTCTTGAGGTGTGCCCAATGGTTGGTCACCCGGCGAACCCGATGATCCACCCAAGCCACCGGGACCAAAAGAAATTTCTACAAACTCCAATGGCTGTGTTTTTACATCGAAAGTAATGGCAAGCATAAGTATTAAAAGTAATAAGTGCACAGCAATAGAGACAGCATAAGAAATAACTCTGTCGTTTCTGCCGTTTCGGAAATATTTTTTTAACACGACCAACTGCTACCTATTCAACTTTTTTTTTTTTTTTAATTTTGAATTTCTCAATTTGCGCCGACCTTGCAGCGTCAATTACTTGAATTACTCTTTCAATTGGTACAACCTTATCTGCTTGAATTATAAGGTTCGATTTATCGCTTTGTGCCTTCAATTCATTAAGTTTTGCGGTTAAATCGGGCAAAGCAACGGGGTCCTTGCCAACATAAATTACACCCTCAGGCGTAATAGTAACAACCATAATGGTAGGTTCCGATTGGTCGTTGTTTTTAGCACCGGGTAAATGAACCTTCACCCCCGTTTGTAACACAAACTGCGATGTTATCATAAAAAAGATAAGCAGTAACATTACAATGTCGGTGAGCGATGAAAAACTGAACGCCGGTAAAGGCTTGTTAGTTGTCTGAAATTTCATAATGCACCAAACCTATACATCAATGTCTATATCATCAACGCTTGATTTACTGCCAAGCGAAACTTCTTCAATAGCATCAGCGATCTCAGTAGAAACCAACTGCATATCCGAAACCAACTTTGCTATAGCACCGGTAAAGTAATTGTATATAACAAGAGCAGGTATTCCCACTCCTAAGCCAAAAGCGGTTGTTATAAGAGCTTCCCAGATACCTCCTGCCAAATCAGCAGGTGTTGCATTGCCTTTAAGACTCTGCAATGTCATAAACGCTGAAATCATTCCTGTAACGGTTCCAAGGAATCCCAATAAGGGAGCAACGCCCGATATCGTGGCAAGCATTGTTAACCCGCGTTCGAGCTTTACAACTTCTTGCTGCCCTGCTGCTTCAATGCTTTCGCGTACACGTTGATGCCCGAGGTGATACTTTTTTAAACCCTTACGAATAATATTTGCAACAGGCGTTCTTTCTTTCAAACACTCAGCAATGGCCCCTTCGATATCTTTTTTACGAATAAAAGAACGAAGGTTTATCACAAACTTTGATATGTTAACTTTTGAACGTTTTAATGCAAGGGCTCTGTCTATAACAATCGCCAATCCAATAACGGACGAAAGAAGTATGGGCCACATTACAAAACCGCCCTTGAGAAACATTTCTATGAGATCCATTGCTGTACCTTTATTTTATTACTTACCAATGTTATTACTTTAAATTTATTATTTAAGCTTCTGCTCTGCTTGTCGTGCTTCTTCCAGCGAGCCATAAGGTCCACTTCTCACACGATAACGTTCGCCCTTTTCGGGGACAGTTGTTTTTTCAACAATTACTTTAAGCCCTTTGGCTCTTAATTCTCTCCAACTTTCGGTTGCCTTACCTTCACTTGCCCATGAGGAGTGTTGTACGTAATACTTGCCGCCTGATTCGTAAATATCACCGGTCACCGGTTTTTTGTACTCCGTTTTTTTAACCTCAGGAGTTTCTGTACTCTTTTTTACTGTGTTTTTGGGCTGAGGCTCTTTAACAACGGGCTTTTTCTCTGCAGGTTTTTTCTCTGTAGGTTTTGTTGTTTGTGTGCTATGTTCTGCTTTTTTTTCAGTTTGTTTTACCGCAGGTTTGGTCTCCGGCTTTTTCTCAGGCTTTGATTCTTCTTTTGTAACGGGTTTTTCTTTAATTCCCAAGAATCCTTCAAGCGATTTGTGTTCGGTTGTTTTGGGCTTCTGAGTTGTCTCCGCAAGTTTCTCTTTTGATTCAGGAACTGTGGTAGTCATAGAATCAGAATTAGCCCCTTGTTCCTGATTCTTTTTTTCATTCTCTATAATATCAGAAATATCCATTTTATCCGCTGTTTTTTTCTCCGATTTTGGAGCTTCAGTGTTCATCTGAGCAAGAGGAGGATATTGAGCTGAAACAGGGAAAGAGAAATCTCTAAAAATGGTTGCCACTTGCACTTGCTCAGATTCATGTGTCTGATTTCCGTGTAATAAGGCAAGCACGCCACCCATAAATAGTTGTGCGTATCCTAATACACCAATCAAACCAACTAAAATGATTGCCGCCGCATAAAGTGGTACAAAACTTCTTGTAACTTCTTTTTCAGGGGAGTCACCATCTTTAACAGTGGGAGTTTCTACAGACTCCATTTTTTCAGAATTCGGTTTTGCAAATTCATCATCTACAGGTGGAGCAAAAAATGTTTTGCCGCCAACTTCGGGCATTATAGGTGAGGCATTTTTGGCACTTACATCAATTGCTAACTTATCGGCATTTAATTCTGGTATAACATTCTCAGGATTCGAATCCTTTGCTTTTTTCTTGAATAATGAGCCAAGAAAATGAGCAATAATTTCACCGAAAGATGCCGAACGTTTTGCTATTCCAACATCTTCTATAAGAGGAGCAGGTTCCTCGGTAAAAGCAGCCCCAATCTTAAACGAACGTAATTCTTGTTTGCTTATTGTATGAGTATGTTCAGTTGCAGGCAAACCAATTTTTTCGATTGGCTCTTCCGGTTCCGGGGCAATAAATGTTCTACTTGAGTCAGTTGAGGCATTAACCGATGGATCCATAATGAGTGAATCAAAATCCATTGGTTCATTCTCTGCTGCTGATGAAAAATCTGGCTCAAAGCTATTCTCGAATGGTAGCTGAGTGTCAGATGTGTTAGCGAAACCAAACTCATCATCATTTTGCCCAACTCCATCCACCGCAAAATCATCAAATGAATTCGAAGGTACTGCAAAAGAATCGCTTGCAAAATTACTTTCATGCGAACCAAAAATTGAAGCATTGGGCACATCATACTTCATTGGATCGAAATTCTCAAGTCCGGGTTGAATCCCGGGTTGGCTGGTTCCTGAGTTAACTTCACCTGGTAAAAGAACGGGTGTAAAACCTGAATCAGAGGAACTCTCTACAGCTCTGGGGGAACTGCTGTATTCCTTTTTGATAATCTTTTTTCCCGGTGTAACTTCAGAAAAAACTTCTCTTTCAGACAAACCACCAAATTGAACACTCATGTCATCATCGAGCGATACTGGTGCATCTACGCCCAAAGACCACTCCGATGAGAGGTGCCAGGGAAGCACATTTTGTAGAGGAGCAGCAATCTCCGCTTGAATTTTTACATCTGTGTTAGTTCCCTTTTGCTCATTTTCTTTTGGTAGGGTTTCAGCGACAGTTGCAATTTTTTCAACAATTTTTTCTTCATTCACTATATCTACGGGAAATGAACGATAACCCGTTTCCATGATTGCTGCAAATTCCTTTGCCAATATTTCTGTGTTGGTTTCATTGGTTATTGTTTGATCAAGCAAATTATCAGAATCGTTATCGTGTTCAGGGAACAGATTAATGTCAACCGTTCTTAACTCATCAGTCATTCCATCGGGAACAAAAGAAAGAGATTGAACACCTGACTCGTTAGTAGTTGAAAAAAAAGTACCAACGTTTTCGAAATAAATTTGTTCTCCTTCCGAAAGCTCCGAAAGCAACAAAGGATAAAACAATTCCATTTCCTGTTCAGGTATATGTAATTGACTATTTATTTGAGCTAATAAATCGCTAACAATTGAAAATTTATTCATAGTATTACCAACTGTATTGTGCACCAATGCTAAGTGAAGCTCCGGGTAACTTATACCCTTCAAATTTATACTTTTCTAATCCCAATAGGTTCCTTGCTTCGGCATAAAACCTGATTGACCGCGAGAAATTGTATCCTGCCAAAACAGCAAGATTAAATGAAGAATCCAAAGTTTTTGTGTTTGCTATATCTGCATAAACTGAGGATGAAAATTTTACCGTTGTTTCTACGGTTATCCCTTCCATTTCATTAAATCCATAAGTTATTAATGCATCTATAACAGGTGTATAAGGAAGAGTTTTTCCTGCTGAGTTTTTATTAGATGATACTGAAAGTTCACCAAATAGCCTGCCTAAGGGGCCCGGGTTAAACGCAAAATTAGTAAACAAAGAAAGATGTGTTACATCGGTATAACCAAAATCGAAATAACCGGTAGTAGTGGCAGGTTGGAAGTAAAAACGTGCATCGCTGCTATGTGCTCTCACGCCGGCGTTAATTTCATAATTTCCTGGGATTTCAAATTTTATTGCTCCTGCAATGGCATTCTTTTTCTCGATTACCATCGGTATTGGAGTGAGCACATCGAGGTAAGGATTAGTCTGTAGAAGTTCGCTAAACAAAACAGGAGAAGTTGAAGGATTATACTCTGCAAAAACAGTTAATCCTTCAGCCAAGCGGATAAAAGCCCTTGCTTGAAGATATAGTTTCGAATATCCGCTCCGTTGGTAAAATGAAATTCCGCCTTGCAGGCGAATATCCTGAGAATACTTGAATCCCGCTAAACCCATCGCAGTAAACGAATTACTGCTCAAATCATTCCCACCCTTCATGCTCAAAGATGAAGTGGATGAAGCAAATGAACCGTTAATGGTAATGCCCGAAATTCTTGCATCAACAAATCCTTTTGTGGAGAGTGTATTCTCAGTAAATTCATCCTGAGATATTCCCACACTGTTACCGGTAAGAGTTGCGCCATAGGTAATTTCATCGTTCATTAAGTTTTGCAATCCGCCACTCACTTTTGCGAGATACAAACTTCGTGAAGGTATTGTACCGGTTGTACCAAACATTTTATAGAAACGCTGATTACCCGATACATTTGCTGATAAATCTGTTCCCGGTAAAAATTCTGCGTTATTTGGTGTGTAATAATGAGCAATCAAATTACCACCGGTTTGTACTAATCCTGCATTTTCAACATAAGCGACAGTATTTTCACCAAATATGGAAGCATGTATAAATGCACGATTCATAGGGAAGGACATTGAAATAGCTCCTGCAGGGAGTTGTAATGTACCCGCCGAAACCTTCATTGTCCCCTGCACAAAATCCACGGTATCCTCATTACTTTGTGCCTGTTTCTCGATGGGGTCAGAAACCGATCTCACCAACAAATCTTGAGGAGAAAATTCCGTTTTGAAGTAGTCTTGCGACACTGTTGATATAAGTTCGGGTTTCTTTTTTTGCGCAAGCGGAAATGTAAATTCCATTTTTCCGGTAATTACAAACGAAGGTAATTCTAAGGCAGGGTTGCCACCACCTTGCGCAAAATGCACAGAGCTAAGGATAATAATGGTTAATAATAGCTTTTTAATCATAATTAATAATTTCTATCGAATTTTATTGAGTCGTTGCTGAGCTTCTTTACCGACACTACTGTTTTTATCGGTTGCTATAATCACACGGTATGATTCACGTGCCTTATTTTTATCGCCTTGCTGTTCGTATATCATACCTATCCTCAAATGAGAACGCAATACCCATTCCTGAAAATTGGGAAATGTGTTAAGTCCTCTGGTATATGCTGTAAGAGCATCGTTCAGTTTACTTTGCTTGAAAAAAACCTCACCAATCATATACTGTGCTCGAGCCGCATTTTCATCATTCCTTTTGGATACAACATCTCTGAAATACCCTAAAGCCGCATCATAGCGCTTTGCTTCAAACTCTATTACACCTTTTTCCAATTTTGCCATATCTCCAAAAACCGTATTGGCGTAATAAAGTATTACATCATCGAAGAGGTCGTATGCTGCTCCGTGGTCGTTTTTAGACTTGAAGGCCATACCTTTTAAATACTTTAATTCGGCTACTCTTGGTGAGTTTCCTAATTTCGAAATACCTAAATCATAAAAGGATATTGCAGCATCAAAATTGCCAAGTTTGCTTTGCAATGTTCCTGCTTCGGCTGCAGCTGAAGGACCAAAATCGTTGTTGATATAATTTTCAACAACAATTCTGTATGCTCTCAAAGCATCTTCGTTCTGATTTAAATTAGCAGATGACTTTGCGTACCAATAATATGCCGCAGCTATTAATTCACTACTTGGGTACTTTGCGGTGAAATCAGCATAATAGGTTTTAGCCTTGACGTATTCACCAACCGAATAATACAATTCACCAATTTTGAAAAATAACTCATCTGCAAAAGATTTGTCGCTATTTGCGCGAGCATATGTATCAAGAACTTTAACTGCCTCCTCGGTATTTCCTGTAGCCAAGTAACAGTATTGTAACCCGTTTACCGCATCATAAACTTGCGGTGAATTCGGAAATTGATTCAGTATTAATTGATACTGTGCAATCGCCTCATTGTAATTACCTAAATTGTAATAAGCATCACCAATAGAGTAATAGATAA
>CALKUG010000451.1 GCA_937996765.1 uncultured Ignavibacteria bacterium | reverse complement strand
CAGCGTTTTAGCAAGCGCCCTAACAGCTCAGTTTCCGATAACGGGTACAGTAGGAATTGAGGGAGAAAAAGTTTCTTACCTTTTCCCTCGCGAAATTCATTCTAAAAACGGTTATACTTTGGTAATTCGCTCGGATGCTGATTCACTGAACGGAAGTATTGATTTGTTGATGAACAACAACCCCACTACCGCACAACGTATTGAAATGAAAAGTCAGGGTAATAATCTCATCGGTTATTTGCCACATACCACTGCCGGCACGAAGTTTTTTTATACAGTTACACTCTCAAAAAACGGGCAAAACTATCAAATACCACCCTCACAAACGATTATTTCAACCTATTGGAATAAAGTACCTACAACGGTTTGGGTACTCTACTATTTTACATTGTTGGGAGGGTTATTTTTTGCTATAAGAGCAGGATTGGAATATTTTGCTACTGAACGTGTAAGATTGATTTTATACACACTCATTGCGTCCACTCTTTTTACGTTACACGCCATACTCGTAAATCCTGTATTTAAGACTTATGAACTAAATGCGTTTAGAACTACCGTACCTTCACCCGATAAACTGTTTGCCGGTGCGGATTTTGTGTTGCCTGCATTGTGGATTTTTGTACTGGCAATAGTTAGAAAAGTACCTAACCCGCGCATAACATTATTAGGTGCGGCTATAGTTACCGTTGTTATGTTTTTAGTTGTGAGTTTTTACAAGTGATGTTAAAACTAATGGTTTAGCTATTAAGTAATCCAATAATTTCCGCATGTAACTCTTTTGAGGAAGCCACTGTGCTATTGCCTATAATTGCGCTATTGCCATGGTAATCGGTAATTACACCACCTGCGCCGTTTATTACAGGGATGAGTGCGCGTGAATCCCAGGGATTCATAATCGGGTCAATCATGATATCTGCAAAACCGCCTGCAACCAACAGATAGCCGTAGCAATCTCCCCACATGCGCAAGTATTTTGTTTTGCGAGCGAGTCCTAAAAACTTATCGAGGTTCTGAAATTCTTCAATATTGAGAATATCTGTGGTCAGTAAAATTGCTTCTGAAAGTGAGTTTACTGAGCGTATTTTTGTGGGAGTGCCGTTTAAAGTGGTTGTTTCGTTGTCGCCAATCATAAACTCATTAAGAATTGGTTGATTGATAACGCCAACAAGCGGTTCATCTTTTTTGCAGAATGCAATGAGCGTGCCAAAAGTTGTTGCACCCGATATAAAACTTTTTGTACCATCAATGGGGTCTAAAATCCATTGATACTCAGCATCGGGGTTAGAAGCACCAAACTCTTCGCCTAAAATACCATGTTCGGGAAACTCTTTACCAATAAGCTCGCGCATAATTTCTTCGGCTTTTTTATCGGCGATGGTAACGGGCGACTCATCTTTTTTTGATTCAGGTTTTATACCTGTTCTGAAATACGAGGATATAATCTCACCGCTTTTTTCTGAAAGCAGTTTACAGAATATTTTTATTTCGTTAAGTTCTTGTTGTGTCATTTTTTAACCGATTCCTTATAAAATCCAATTACCTTTTCAGTGAGTTTTTCAATATCAAAAAGCTCATGAGCTCTTTTGATGGAGTTTTCAGAAAGTTGTTTTCGCAACTCAGGCTCTTCAATAAGTGTATGAAGTTTTTGTTCGAGGTCGCTGCTCTCTTTTGGAGTAAACAGGAGAGATGTTTCGCCATCCACGGCAATATCTAAAACGCCATCGGCACGAGAGCAGACCGAAGGTACGCCCATAGCAAGTGCTTCTGCTAAGGCAATACCAAACGCTTCGTTGTGCGAAGGGAACACAAATATATCTAATGCAGAAAGCACATTAGGTATATCACTCCTATACCCCGAAAAGTGAAATTTCGGAATATCCATAGCCGAGTTTTTAATGTTAAGCTCGTATGCGTCCTCGCCTCGGCTTGCTTCGCCAATTACAACAAATGAAAGGTTTGAATGTTTTTTACTTAAAGAACGAGCCGCCGTTATAAATTCTTCGTGTCCCTTACCGGGTGAAAAACGGGCTATCATACCAATAAGTATTTCGCCATCGTTATTTACATACAGTTTCCTAAACTCATCGGGTGTAGCTTTGCTTCTATCAAACACTGTAAGATCAATGCCGTTGTGGAGTAGTGCCACTCTTTCTGCAGGTATGGGGGTGGTATCGAGTATGTTTTGTTTTATCACGTTGCTAATCGCAAACACCGTAGTGACTCTGTTGTAGAGAGCAGTATGCAAACGATCTTTTTTAACGATGTAAGAACCGAGTTGTTTGGTAAGGAACAATGGGGTAGTAAGTTTTGCAAGTTTTAATGCAGGTACGAGCAACCAAAGGTCTTTAGAAGATTGGCTATGAACCGCATCAAAGTTTTTCATCTTGAAAATTTGCGAAAGCTTCAGGATTTTAATAGGATGAAAATAACCCTTTGCACTTATGGTATGCAAAACGATGCCGAGTTTTTTTGCGTTAAGAAAGATTTTAGTATCGGGATAACACAAAAGCTCAACATCGAACCCCCGTTTCAGGAGTTGACGAATAGCAGTAAGGGTGAACATTTCCATTCCGCCCCAACTTCTCGACAAACAGGAGTAGAGGATCTTCATAACTTGCTGTTTACAATCTTTTAATAAATCTTTTTAAGTTCGGCATTCGGGTAGTAATGCGAAAGTATATTATCGAACTGATAGCCGCGTTCTGCCATAACTGCCGCGCCAATTTGACACAAGCCAACACCGTGTCCCCATCCCGCACCAATGAGGGTAAACTGTTGGGGTACGCCATTTACTACATCAGATTTATCAATCACAAAAGCCGAGCTGTATAAATGCGAGTCGCTGAGCAGTTTTCTGATTTCTAATTCTTTGCCAATGGTGATGGACTTTTCGGAACCGACAATCTTCAATTTTATCAAGCGTGAAGAAGGACCGCGTTGCATAGGCACTAAATCTATAATTTCTCCGAGCGACCGCCCTAAGCGACGCTCTATGAGAGAGCGAATTTTTTCCTGTGAATACACAACCTTCCAACGGTAAAAATCGGTCGTTTCCTGATCAAAATCGGGGAGTATTTGGGCAAGGACTTTTTTGTCGTTAGTATTGCAAAAAGCAGGAGGATTAGAGCGAATCCATTTTTGAGCATCTTTTTCAACTTCAAAAGTGGAAGCGTATTCATCGGGGGCATAGCGGTAATCAAACACAGGGAGCAAATAATTGTAATGTTTATCCTCCCATACATGCTCGTAGCTTTCGGTAATACCTCCGCAACATTTGTAGAAGCGAGCATCACAAACTTCATCGTCATATTGCAAAACAATTCCACGAGTTGCTTTAACTGCGGACATTGCATTTTCTGAAAAAATCTTTGTTATGCCTTGATAACGCTGACAGTGGTCATCGGCGCAAAAATCAAAATTAGCGTGGTCTTCTCTATCATACCATTTAACAATTTCTTCCTCGGTGTTAACGGGGTTGCCGCGATAGAGAGTTCCGTTTTTTGCTGCCTTTGCACGGTCGAGCTGGGCGAGTAACCAACTGCGTGAAATAACGGAATGAGCTTTTAATAATTCCATACCGCTGCGTGCATTCATTTCCGAAGAGATTACGCTGGTAAGATACTCTTCTACAGGTACAATGTTGATAGCAGTAATTTTATCGCCTTCGATAATCAAGCGGAGATTTCCGCGAAAATCTTGCTTTTCTTTACGTTCCCAATGGAATCCTACGCCAATTACCACATCGCGAAGGTTAAAGTGCTCATCGTAAAAAGAACTTGGAGTTAACTCAACTCCTGAGGGGAATACTTCTGAAAACCCAGATCCGTGTATTCTTACCTGATTTGAATGAATTTCTGCTGTAAAACTGCCATTAAGAACAGTTGAACTGTTAAGGAGATTGTATCTTCCATACAGAGCGAAATGTACTTTAGGGTGACTTACCACACCCACACTGATTGACGGCTCCATAAAATCCTTGAAAATTGTTAAATAATACCCGTAGCAATATAAGAAACGCCGTGCTTTATTCTGAAGATAATAGCAATGATTAGTATATTTGGGAAACGGATTCTGTTACGATATTTAAGAACGAATAGTTAAGAAAGTTATGCAAAAGACAGTAAAAATGTTAGGTATGCCTGTTGATTTAGGTGCAGGTAGAAGAGGTGTGGATATGGGTCCTTCGGCATTGCGTATTGCCAATATTGCCGGGAAAATCCGCGATTTAGGATATCATGTTATTGATGGCGGAGATATTCCCATTGAGATTATGGAACACATTGAAGTGGGCGACCCTAAACTCAGGTATTTAACCGAGATTTTGAAACGTGCCGAAATTCTTTCAGCAAAGGTTAAAAAAGCACTTGATGACGATTATTTTCCGCTTTGTTTAGGTGGCGACCATTCAATGTCTGTTGGTTCGTTGGCAGGTATAGCGCAGCATTGCCAAGAAAACAACAAAACACTTGGCGTTATTTGGGTTGATGCTCATACAGATATGAATACCGATGAGACAACACCCTCGGGAAATATCCACGGTATGCCTTTAGCCGCTGCGTTGGGATTGGGTAATGATTTGCTCGCAAATTTTGGTGGCATAAGACCAAAGTTACTTGGTGAAAACGCTGTTGTTATTGGTGCCCGCAGTATTGATACTCACGAGAAGAAGAATATCAAAAAAACAGGATTAGAAGTTTATACCATGTCTGATATTGATAAACTTGGTATCCACAGAATTATATCCCGCGTTTTGAAGCACTTTAAAAATAGAGTTGACCATATTCACGTAAGCTTTGACGTTGATAGTGTTGACCCTCAGGTAGCCCCCGGGGTTGGTACACCTGTACCCGGCGGACTTTCGTACAGAGAAGCGCACTCAATAATGGAAACCTTGGCTGAGTGTGGTTGTATGTCGTCGTTAGAAGTAACTGAAATCAATCCTATTCTTGATACTCATAACCAGAGTGCTGAGTTTGCTGCTGAATTGGTTGCCTCAAGTTTAGGAAAGAGAATTTTATAATGCTTTTAAGGAAGCAGTATTTTTCAACAATTGCACTTATTTCGTTACTATTGGGTATCAGCTCGGTTGTAGGAGTTATTCCTCTATCCATAGCAAATGTTCTTTCATTTTTCTTGGCTGCGAGCGGTTTGGGAATGGTATATAACGTGCTTGGTACCGGAAATGTATTGTTGGTTACGCTTGGAACTACAGGATTTTTAATAGGACTTTTGATATTTACCGTAAATAATCTTCCTATAAAATTTGGTGTGTTTTCGATTCTGATGCCTGCTGCAATTTTGATGATTTTCAGCATAAATATGTTGATGGTATATATAGAACGCAGAGATAAAAAGAATTTTATATTTGCAGCTATTGTGTTCTTTTTAGGAGCGATACTCTATAGCTTTTTTGTAACGGAGAACACAGCATTCTATTTAACTTCAACTTTGCTAAGCGTTGTGCAAGGTTA
>CALKUG010000450.1 GCA_937996765.1 uncultured Ignavibacteria bacterium | reverse complement strand
AGCGTTTCCTTAATTGTAGTCTGTATTCATAGTTTCTCAGAAAAGAGTAGTCGAGCAATTCGTAAGCATATTCATCGAACTCCCCTTTTCCTTCAAAAGACTTAAATTTCTCTTGAAACAGCGGAATATCATCAAAGATATCTGTTTCGGGGAACCATCGCTCCCTTTCTTTTTCGCTTGTTATCGGCTCAATCAAAGGGTTGGTAGCTTGTTCGTATGTATCGGTTTCTTTAATTATTCTTCCCAATGTGCTGCGTAAAAAATCACTTTTTTCCTTGTTGAGGTGTATGGATGCAGGAGGATTTCCTTCATGAGAGTTACCACCGAGTACAGAAAAAAATAATTCCTTGTCCTCTTCAGTCCATTCAACTATTTCATCCTTCTCTTTTTGACCCGGGGATTTAGGCGAAACTAAATTGCCGTACAACAAAAGATTTAGAAACTGTTGAACCCCGTGTTTACCAAAATCAGGGTGAGTATCATCAATAAATGTGCGTACCACAGGTTCAATTTCACGGTAATCATTTAAACCGCCCATTTTTTCGAACGGTAAAAACGTTGGAAAAGGTTTGGCGTAAAACTTTTCATATAAATTATCTGCTGCACCCCTCATAAATTCTGATTGGATTTTAGTAGGTTGCCACGAATGAAACTCCTTCAACGATACCCCCGTTGCCAAGTGATACAATAAATGCCCTAAGTCAAATGCATACTTTTGCTGCCTGTTTAACTCGAGCAAACTCATTTTTCTGAAAGATTCACCCACAAATCCCGAATAATTATCGGGTAACTTGCTGATTAGATAGTTTACCTTGCTGGTCGGAGAGTTATCTATCACTTCACCCGAGACTCCATCCCCAAAGTTGATATCCTCCTCAATAGGTCGTACAGTATCTACAATCACAGTTAGATGAAGATAAGGGTTTAGCACATCACCAAAAGGTCCCTCACTCATATTCTCAGCGGAAATCTCGAGAGTGTCAATGGACAACTTCATAAGTTCAAGCACGGTTTCGGCAGCATCGGCAACAATTCCTGCCGCACGTAATACACCCATAGGCACATTACACTCCAGCTCGCTTCCGCCAAGCTTACCATACCCCACTTTGTGCCAAACAATGTAAAAGAAGCTTTCGGTACAGTGGTAGGATACAGCAACCGCGGAAAGCCGATGAGCCGGGAAATTAATCCTTCTCAGAGCTTTGTTCAAGTAATCTCGATTCTCCACCGGTTCCAGTTGTGCTTTATCAAAACGCTGAATAACGTACTGATTATTTGTTTCCTTATCACTTGCATAAAACAACGAAAAGTATTTTTTATGCTCGGCC
>CALKUG010000449.1 GCA_937996765.1 uncultured Ignavibacteria bacterium | reverse complement strand
TTGCAATTTCAAATAATAGTTCTATATTAGTGGGGTGAATTAAAAGGGAGATAGCGCATAATCGCTTATTAAGATTATGTATAGATAAGATTTCTTGATTGTTGTTGTTTTTTAGGTTTTCAAAAAGAAGGTACATAGATGAAAACAATGTCACGTGTGTTAATGCTGGTCTTGCTCGGATTCACGATGAATTTTGCACAGATCACAGCCATATCTCCTCCTGATGGGTTTGTAGGTTATGCAGCCAAATACGGATCAATAAATTTAGGATTTACTGTGGGTGCTGCGATTCCTGATACCATGAATTTTGAACTCTCGACAGACTCACTCTTTGCGAGTCAAATTTCATTGCCACAGGTTGAAATGCTTTATTCCGCTCCAACATTACCCGGAGAGTGGAGAGCTTCTTTCCCAATGTATTTGGATTATAGTACCAAATATTATTGGAGAGTTTCACTTAGGAATGGATTGGTGACAACTTATTCTAATACATTTACTTTTACAACAAATAGTTTGCCTACGCTAGTTAGTCCTTTGGGTTTAACCAATGTTTCTGTAACGCCAACATTAACATGGACTGAATTAGCTCAAGGTCCTGAATTTAGTAGTTACACAGTGTTCGTAGATGATGATTCTTTGTTTGGCTCACCGGTAGATATTACTGATTCTATTACAGGGTTATCTCATTATGTTTCGACACCACTTTCTTACGGAACCAAATATTACTGGATGGTTACTGAAGAAGGCGACTTAGGAACCATCGGTGGTTCTGACACAGCATCTTTCACTACAATGGTAGCTCATGTTGCTCCTACGCTTACGGCACCTGTGGCAAACGCTACGGGAGTTTCACTTATACCAACTTTTACTTGGACAGCTGGAAGCGGTCCTGCACCTGCTACAGGTTACAGGTTTGAGCTTGCAACAGATACATTGTTCTCTGTTAAGTATGCTGATACCACATCTTTAGCTCTCACCTTTACATATACACACTTAGCACCTTCAGCTCCTTATTATTGGAGAGTTACCAGAATTGATAGTTTAGGTTCTGCTACTTCTCCGAGAAGAATGTTTACAACTGCATTTAACTTTGCACTTAATGCTCCTGCTGCTAATGCTACAGGTGTTTCACTTAAGCCTACTTTTACATGGACAGATGGTACAGGTGTTGTGCCTAATATTGGCTATAGATTAGAATTAGCTTCCGACTCATTATTTGCTACGAAGTTAGCTGACACAACTACATCGGCTCTCACTTATACCTATTCTTCATATCTCACACCAAGCACACCTTATTATTGGAGAGTGACTTGGAATGATACTTTAGGTTTAGCGACTACCGCTTTCAGAAAGTTTACTACAATTCCTCCGATTACTTCGGTTCCATATTACCCGATATCTAATTCCGAGGTCTTTTCGTCACCTGTAGCCCTTTCATGGGGACAGACAGGAACTTATGTTTGGACTGCTAAATACGATGTGCAGTACTCTTTGGATAGCACATTTGCTACCTACACGCAAATATTCACAAATGTAGCTAATCCTACAGTATTCTTTAATTATACAGGTCTTCCTGGTGATGTTCCTGTGTATTGGAGAGTTATTTCGAAAACTTCGGATGGTATTCCTACTCACGTCTCACCACTTGGATCATTTGTAATTAAAATGGCAGGTTACTCTGCATTAACTCCTGTAACATCATATCCAAATGGTGGTGCCGTTGTTTCTTCAGGCAACCAGACATTTTACTGGTACCTCAATGGATCAGGTGCAGGTTTAAGATATGACTTCCAATTATCAACATCTAACACCTTTGCAACAGGCACTGTTGATAGTAATTTAACTGCAACTTCTATTGCGAAATCAGGACTTGCCGATGGAACTTACTATTGGAGAGTTCGTTCAAAAACAGTAACTAACACCTATTCTGCTTGGTCAGATACTGCAAGCTTTACTGTTACAACAACAGCATCAGTTGCTGCTGCCCCAGTTCCAAGTTGGCCTGTTGGTGGTGCGTTAGTTTATTCACTTTCGCCACAATTATATTGGTACTTGAATAGTGCAGCTTCCGGATTGACTTTTGAAGTTAAATACGGAACAACCCCAAGTATGACAACAACAGTAGATTCAATAAGTGGTCAGTCGCTTATTCTTAGCGGATTGACAGCCGGATCTACTTATTATTGGTCAGTTCGTTCTTATAATGGTAGTTCTTTCTCACCATGGTCGGCAGTTGATAGCTTTGCTACTTACAGCCCTGCACCAACAGTTTCAGCAACAGCTCCTGTTCCAGGATGGCCTACAGGTGGTGAAATTGTTTGGAGCTTAACCCCAACAATTAGCTGGTGGTTAAACGGTTCTTCAACTGGATTAACTTTCAGTGTTACCGTAGCCAAAGATACCGCTTTCACCGTTGGTGTTGTAAATCTTACCGGATTAACAACAACTTCAACAACACTTGCAGCTCTAACCAATGGTACAACTTATTTCTGGAGAGTGCGTTCTACTGATGGTATTACACCTTCAGCATGGTCAACTACAGCAACATTCACAACAGTTTCTTCCGGTGGCACAGAAGTACCTATACTTTCATGGCCAATTGGTGGAACAACTGTTTGGGGTACAAGCCAAGGATTTAGCTGGTACTTAAATAGTTCACCTGTTGGAAAGAGTTATCAATATCAACTCGATACTCTCAATACATTTGCAACCAAGTTTACCAGTGCAGTACTTACAACAAATTCAGCTACCAATAGCAGCTTGTTACCTGGTAAGATTTATTACTGGAGAGCAAGAACCATTGCAGGTACCGATACCTCAGCTTGGTCAGCAGCAGAATCATTTGTAACCTATGCTTCATCGGGTGCTATAACACCTATCGCAGCAACTCCTGATAACGGCGTTATTGTTCCTGCAAGTGCACCTGTATTAGGATGGTTTGTTCCTACCGATGCTTCTAAAACATCAGGTTATGAATTAGAGTATTCGAACAGTGCATCTTTTGTAAGCAGCACTAAAGTAACAGGTTTAACCACAAATCAACATCCGATTAACGGTCTTGTTGCAGGCGCGCCTGTTTATTGGAGAGTGCGTTCTGTTGGTAACGATGGTAGTGTTTCTAACTTCTCAGAAACAAGTTCGTTCCTACCAAGTGGTGCAGTATCTAACGAAACCGGTTTTATACCAACTGCATTCAACTTAGAGCAGAATTATCCTAATCCGTTCAACCCTTCAACAACAATACGCTTCTCATTACCTGAAGCAAGTATTGTAACGGTTAAGGTTTACAATATGCTGGGTCAAGAAGTTAGAACATTAATTTCAAGTGAATTAGCTGCCGGCGAACATACAATAGTATGGAACGGTGACAATTCCTTTGGTCAGGTTGTTGCTACAGGTGCTTACCTGTACAGAATTACAGCCGGTTCATTTACTTCTACCAAAAAGATGTTATTCGCTAAATAACATTCTTACATAATTTCATAAAAAAAGCCCCGAAATTTTTCGGGGCTTTTTTTGTTTAAAGAAGAATAATTTTTTATAGCTAAAAATTAAGATTAACTCTTAACTTTTA
>CALKUG010000448.1 GCA_937996765.1 uncultured Ignavibacteria bacterium | reverse complement strand
CCCACCCACAACGTCGTACCATCTCCAATGCTATATAGCAACCATAACCAGAGGTAGGTGTTGCAAGCTTTTTAGTGGAAACGGTATCTAAAAATAATCTTTTCGTCCCCTTCTCATCTGTAGTAAGCATATCAGAAGGAAATCCGTAACCATCATCACTGATAGAGAGATACCCTCTCATAGTCTCCCTATTGTAACGAGTTGCCACAACTACATTGATATTGGGCTTATTACCATGTTCAATACAGTTTTGAATAAGTGGTTCAATTATTTCCCACACCACAAATTCGTTCACAGGCACACGTGGGAGATTTTCATCTAAATCCGTTTTTAGTGAAAACGCATTACTTAGATATGCGTTTCGTAGAAAAATATTGTTTACAATAAACAGTATTACTTCGTTTAAATTGGTATTAAAGATATTGTTACGAACTGTCTGCAACGGGGGATCGTACCATTTCATATCGTAAATTACACGCGATATAAAATTGCTGTATTTAATAGTCGTGTATTTAATATCTTGAATGTTACTCTCATCCAGCCGCGAAAGATCTTCTTTAATAAAGCCCATTATTTTCTCGGCTTTGTGATGAGTGTGATAGATTCTCTTGGCAAAGAGAGATTCTTTCTCGTATTCGATTTCTTTTTTGATGATAGTTTCGTGTTCATCTAATAATTGTTTTTGTGCTTCATCGCGTTCCTTTACGGTATAGGAGGAAATAAAGTACATTGCAAGCAAACCCAATAGTATCAACGAAAGAAAGATAATTGATGTTTCATCGTAGTTAGAAATCATTCTGTCTGTTATGGTTGAGAAGTCCGGATTCATCTCCATATACAGAGCCCCAATAAACTCACCGCGGAGAACTAATGGAACAAACACATCAAATTTTGATTCAGAACCAATTAACGAAATTATTTCTTCTTGTGCTTTTAATTTTTGTTCTATCCCTTTATACTGGTTCACAGCATTGATGTGATTGGGTTTAACAAAATTGGTTGAGTTCAATCCGCCAAAAATAAAATCGTAGAACACCCTCCCATCATCAATCGAATAGATGGTAGTATCCCGTTTTACAATAACACACATCTCTTTAATATTATGCTGAAGAAATTGCTGCGAGAACACAATATTAAACGATTGCACCATTCTCTCGCGTTCGCTATCTGTGGGAACTACCTTGGGGTCTATAGTCTCTATAAGTAATTCAAGCGACATAGAAGTGAGATTTGCCAATTCCTCGGCGGAGTTTAACTGATACCACTCTTGTGTGTTTGTAAGAAAATCTTCAATAGATGATTTATTAATTACTGATAGTAATAGTTGAAATGCAAATATTACAGCAAACAACACTGTTAAGTGTTTAAACTCAAAATGATATTCTCTATATTTTTCTTGTAGTCCCACGTGTTACTTTAAAAATATTCCTTGTGACTTAATTGATTGCTCTGCTAGACGCAATCCTTGTTCCGGGGTATATTCATTATTAATTATCGCATTGAGATAATAAGCTATTACATCAGATATAGTTGTGTAAAACTCAAAGAACGGACGGTGGAAACCACGTTCCAATTGTTCTTTATAAAATGTAAGCATTGGATTCGAACGAACAAATTCTTTATCCGCAAATACACTTTTGCTAACAGGGATAAACTTTCCTTCTTCGAATAAAATCTTCTGTGCTTCATCACTCATAACAAATTTTAGAAATTCTACTGATTCGGGAATATTACGTGAATACTTAGAGAGTATTAGATTCCATCCACCAAATACAGATTGTTTTTTATTACCTGCCGGATAAGGCGTAGGTCCGACTGCAACAACATCCCCGCGGTCTTTTCTAAATTCAAAAAAAGCGGGATTATCACTATCCACTGAGCTTGGCCAACCTCTCACAAAAGGAGCTCCCGATTTTGTAAACTCCAAGTAACTGTCATTCTCTTTCATTTCTAAAACAGAAATAGGAGATACTTTATAACTATGCACAAGGTTGCGCAAAAACGTTGCGGCTTTTATCGCCTCAGGAGAATTAATATAGAGCGAATCTGCCGTTGCCATTGGCTGTCCGTATGATGACATTAGTTCAGTAAACTGGCACATCAGCCCCTCGTAATCATCCGCTTGATAAATAAAAAGAGGGCGATTGGGGAATTGCGATTGCAAACTGAGCAATTGCTCCCAGGTAATCCCCTCTTGCAACTGTTTCTCAATTGCTTTTCCTTCTGGTAATGCACGTATTAAATCTGTTCTGTAGATAAGTACTGCAAGGTCTAAGTAGAGCGGTAAAGCCATTAACGAATCATTTACCACGCAAGTTTGTTTTGCCTGTTCAAGGAGGTTTTCTTTATACGATTTATCAAGATAATTGTCCAAATTTAGCGACCATTTCACAAAACGCGGCACCCAAATTTGATCCACAGCAAAAATATCTACCCTATCACTCTTACTTCGCAAATAGCGGACTAATAACTCTTTACGCTCATTGGTGCTAAATTTGTTGAAAGATAGATCAATTGCTTCAACGCGAATTCTGCCTTTATGCAATTCGTTAAAACGATTTATAAGCTTTCGGTGTGCATCTGAGATATGATCGGCAAAATAAATTACTTTCTCAGAAGAATTTCTGCCGGCAGATAAAAATTGTGAAGTAAGTGCAAAACTCACTAAAACAATAACCGAAATAACAGCTACTGCAATAATCGCTATGGAAAGTTTCTTGATTTTCATATTAAACTAAATTGTAAGCCCATTGCAAAATAAAACTTAAAATGTGCTAACACAAAGTACAACATCTCTCTTGTTCTATGTGTTTTTATTATTTTAATAATCAAACCTTATTTATTTAATAAAAGATTAAGCCCAATTATTGGTTTTATTTCCCTAACCTTTCGGTATTGGGGTTCAATTTATCGGGCACAATATTTGCGTTAAGTTCTATTTGTTACGAAAGTAATGATAATCTATTAAACATTTTTGCTCAAAGCAGTAACGTTTGGGATTATTTTATTTATTGATGTTATTGTGATGTAATAAAATAGTATCAAGAAATATACCCAAATTCAAAAATGGGCAAGAATTTTGTTTTTTCACTGTAAGTAAAGGAGTTTTTATGGCTGTAGGAAGTACGGCATCATTTAAGGGTAATTCTTCCTCAAATGGGCAAGCTGATTACACATTCCCTCTCATCGTTTTAACATCCCTATTTTTTATCTGGGGATTTCTTACTTGTTTGAATGATATTTTGATTCCACACCTTAAAGCTGTTTTTGACCTGAATTACACTCAGGCAATGTTAATCCAGTTTACATTTTTTACCGCTTATGCAATTATTTCGATTCCCGCTGGATACCTTGTTGAAAAAATCGGTTATAAAACCGGTATCGTAACGGGATTAATTATTGCCGGTATTGGGTTGTTTATGTTTTATCCTGCTGCAGAGTACAGAGTATATCTTCTGTTTTTGGCAGCACTTTTTATAATGGCTACAGGTATAACCATTTTGCAAGTAGCGGCTAACCCTTACGTTACCATTCTCGGTAAACCCGAAACAGCTGCTTCGAGATTAAACTTAACACAAGCTTTTAACTCGCTTGGTACTACCGTTGCCCCAATATTTGGTGCAGCATTTATTCTTTCTACAGCCGTTAAATCTGCTGATGAAATTTCCGCTATGGCCCCTGATGTTAAAACTGCCTACCAAGCAGCAGAAGCTGCCTCAGTTCAAGTTCCTTATATCGGATTAGCCATTGCGTTAATCGCCGTTGCACTCGTTTTTGCATTTATTAAACTTCCTACTGTTACAGCCCACAGTGCTTCTGAAGACAATAGCTCTGTTGTTGAAGGCAAAAATGCCTGGGCTTATCGCCATCTTATTTTAGGTGCCATTGGCATATTTGTTTATGTAGGTGCTGAGGTTTCGATTGGTTCGTTTTTGGTAAACTACCTTGGAGCTGATTTTACATTAGGACTTCAAGAAGCAGATGCCGGTAAATTGCTTTCATTTTACTGGGGCGGCGCCATGGTAGGAAGATTTGCAGGTGCATACATACAAAGATATGTTAAACCTCAATTGGTACTTGGTATCAACGGAGTAATGGCAGCTTTGCTTGTGGTTGTTTCGATGATGACCTCCGGACATATTGCAGCATACTCAATGCTTGCCGTAGGTCTATTCAACTCTATTATGTTCCCCACAATTTTCACACTTGCAGTAGCAGGATTAGGTAAACACACTGGTCAAGGTTCAGGTATCGTTATAGCCGCAATTGTTGGCGGAGCAATTATCCCCGTTCTTCAAGGCGCATTAGCTGATTACGTTACCGGTTTGCATCTCGCATTTATCCTGCCTGTGCTTTGCTATTTCTATATAGCTTATTACGGCTTTAGAGGATCAGAACAAGTTGTTAACGGACAAAAAGTACTTTCGGCTTAATTATGCAATCTACTTCTGTTACACTTGGTATTGATATTGGTGGTACAAACACAGCACTTGGGTTTGTTTCAGCCGAAGGAGTTATTTTTCACTCCACAAGTATCCCCACTCAAGCAGAGCAATCTGCAGATGAGTATTTTCCCCGCTTGATTGGAAAAATTAGGGAGCAGATTAAACTGCTCCCCGATTCTTTTTCGCTTAAAGCTATTGGCATTGGCGCACCTAATGCCAATTATTATTCCGGTGCTGTAGAACTTCCCCCCAATCTAAATTGGGGTACTGTAAATGTTGTAACTATTATGAAGCAACATTTTGATATTCCCGTCGTTATTACCAACGACGCAAATGCAGCGGCACTCGGTGAAATGATTTTTGGCGTTGCAAGAGGTATGCAAAATTTTGTTATGATTACCCTGGGCACCGGACTCGGTAGCGGTATTGTGGTTAATGGTAAGCTTGTTTACGGACACGATGGTTTTGCCGGCGAAGTTGGTCATACCATTGTTGACCCTAATGGTAGAATGTGTGGCTGTGGCAGACATGGATGTTTGGAAACTTACGTTTCCGCTCCGGGTATTAAGCGCACCGTTTTTGAATTGCTTGCTCAATCAACCGAACAGAGTTCACTGCGTTCAAAAAGCTTTGACGAACTTACTTCTTTCGATGTCTTTCAAGCTGCTACTAATTCTGACCCCATTGCTCTTGAGGCATTCGATAGAACCGCCAGAGTCCTATCTCTTAAACTCGCCGATACAGTTGCGCACCTTTCCCCTGAAGCAATTGTACTGTTTGGTGGACTTGCTCAAGCAGGAAGTTTAATTTTAGAACCCACCAAAAAATATCTGGAACAGTACGTTCTGAATATTTTTAAGAATAAAGTTCAAGTTCTTCAATCCGGTTTAAGCGAGGGCTCGGCAGCGATACTCGGTTCGGCCGCTTTGGCTTGGGAAGAAATTTCCCAACATTAACATATTCATTTTTCGGGTGGCTCTGCCACCCTTTTTTTTGGGATTACTTTATGAAACATCTTATCATTTATCTTTCGTTTATTACATTGTTTTTTACGGGTTGCTCAACCGACCCTGAAAGCGACAACTACGCTTTCCCAACCACCATTTCAGGACAGGTTTTAGGTACCGGTGGAGTTGCACTTGATAATGCAAAAGTTACTCTTGAATCAGATAAAACCATTTTTGTGTTCACTGATTCTAAAGGCTTTTTTAGATTAGATAATGTTGCAAAACAAAAACACAATGTTATTATCGAACGTATTGGCTACGCAGCAGCAACTGTTGCAGTACCCTCAGCGGTTAATAACATCTCCACGGTGGTTGCGACCCTCATTAAATCCAATATTATTGCACCTACTGAGAAACCGGTCAGCAAAGGAATGGTGCGAATAAATAAAAAAGTATTAGAAGTTGATTTCGAACGTGATGGTACCTACACTCCTTTTGTTATTAAAGGTGTTGCTTACTCTGTTGCCTCAATAACAACAGCAAACTTTAGCTACACAAAACAAACCGATAGAGCTTTTCAATGGCTAGTGCCCCTGAACGCAAACACTATTCGTACTTATTCAGGTGTTGACCTACACACACTCAACGTTGCAGCAGCAAGCAATATTAGAGTGATTGTAAGTTTTTGGGTTGACTATGCAGCCAATCTTTCGGACCCTGCTGTTCGCAAAAAAATGATTGATGATTTTAGTAAGTTGGTTCTCACGTATAAAGACCACCCCGGTGTACTTATGTGGAATCTCGGGAATGAACAGAACTATCAAAACGGCAATAATGCTAACTGGTATTCACTCTGTCAAGAAATGGCTAAAGCAGCATACGAAATTGAAGGAGAGAATTATCATCCTGTTTCAATCAACAATGGTAACACTTTTAACATTGGAAATGCAAGCTTCAAAGCCGACGACAATACACTCACCTACATAGATTTATGGGCTATGAATGCATACGACCCCACAATGACCAATGTGCTCAATCGCTATTCCTCTCTCTCAAATAAACCCTGCGTAATAACTGAGTTTGGTATTGACGCTTTGAATCATAACACAAAGCTCGAGTACGAGAAAACACAAGCCGATTTCGACTCAACCAATTGGGTACAAATTCGTACTAAATCCGATTTTTGTGTTGGAGCAACGGTATTCGAATTCACCGATGAGTGGTGGAAAGCCGAAAATCCTACTTCTCACGACTTCGGTGGATATGCAACGGGTGCGCACCCCGATGGTTACTCCAACGAAGAGTGGTGGGGTATTATTGCAATTTCACCTGATGCAACAAACGACGGATTGGATGAATGGCGTCCCCGTTTGGCTTATTATATGTTTCAAAGACTTTGGAAATAGCACCATGAAAAACATCAGTAAAATAATCGTTCTCTTTATTGTTTTTTCTTTTGTACTACTCGCACAACCATTTTATACTGTAAGCGGTAAATATATTCTCGACCCCCAAGGCAACAAGTTCTTTATGAAAGGTACTAACGTTGGCCATTGGATGGTTCCCGAAGGATATATGTTTAAGTTCAAAAAAACTGCATCCCCACGTTTGATATATCAACTGTTTGGCAATATGGTTGGTCAAGCCGAATCCAATAAATTCTGGAACGAGTTCTATTACAACTATATTACACTCGAGGATATCAAAGCAATAAAACAACTTGGATTCAATACTATTCGTGTTCCGTTTAATTATGATTTATTTTTTGATGAACGATTCCCTGAAAACAAACGTACCATTGGCTTTAAACTTTTGGATAGAATTGTTGGATGGGCAAACGAAGTAAAAATCCCGCTCATACTCGATATGCACTGCGCCCCGGGAGGACAAACAGGAGATAATATTGATGATAGTCACGGCTACCTTTTCCTGTATGAATCCCCTGAGTCACGTCAGCAAACCATTGACCTTTGGGTGGAAATAGCAAAGCGGTACAAAGATGAAGAAATAATAATGGGCTATGATTTGCTCAACGAGCCTATTCCGCATTTCTATGATACCACAAAGTACAACCCAATGCTCGAGCCGTTTTTTAAGGAAATGACTAAGGCAATCCGTGCAGTGGATACTAATCACATTTTGATGTACGGTGGTGCACAATGGAATTCCAATTTCAAAGTGTTTGGTGCCCCATTCGATTCTAAAGCAGTTTATACCTGGCATAAATACTGGACACCCACGGGTGTTGAGGTAATTCAAGATTATCTCGATTTCAGTAACAAATATAATGTGCCCATATTTTGCGGCGAAACCGGAGAGAATAACGATGAATGGGTTGAAGCGTTCCGCAAAACGATGGAAGAAAACGAAGTAGGATGGTGTTACTGGCCATACAAAAAACTGGATAATACCGCAGGTGTTGTTTCGATAACTATGCCCGAGGGATGGGATAAAATAATTGAATATTCAGAAGCAGACCGATCTAATTATGGCGGTTTGAGAGATACCCGACCGGATCCCACAATTATTAAAAATGCGCTCAAAGTATATCTTCAGAATATGCGTTTGGAAAAATGCACTTTTAATAAAGGTTATTTAAAAGCATTAGGACTCAAAACAGAGTTATAGATAATTAATAAAAAAGGGTGCTCCGAACTTAATCGAAGCACCCTGTACAACACAACAAAGAAAGGATTTTTTAGAGACTCAAAAAACTAAAATGGAACGTCTTCATCGCCAAATGATTGTGGAGCCGCTGCATATTGAGTAACTTTTTCGCTAACTTCCGAATTAAAAGACTGTCCACCCTGCTTAGGCAAATTCATTTGAACTTTATCAGCATTCACAAAATAGTAAGTTAACTTCTGACCATCTTTTTCGTATTGTCTATTAGCTAAACGTCCTTCAACAACAACACTTGTGCCTTTTCTTAAATTCTTTTCCATATAATCGGTAACCATATTGAGCGAAACATTATGCCAAGTAGTTTCATCTTTCCAACTATTACCATCTTTTTTTGACTGAGTTGTTGCCACACTAAAATTCATTACTTTACCACCGCTTGGGAAAGTCTTAATTTCCGGATCTTTACCAAGATTCCCAATTAAAAAAACCTTATTCATTGAAAATGCCATTAGGCGCTCCTTTGTTCAAAACTTACAAAACAAAAATACTGAGAAATCTTACCAAAACTCTAACATACTCTGATAATTTTTTCGTTCTTCATGTAAAAACCCCGTTTATCAAATTGGATGTGCACAATAATTTTAATTCATTTAATTTGTAATAAGGTTTAGAAACAATTATTAGCGTTTTATGAATTACATATACAAGAACAAGTGGTTGCTTTCCATCAGTGTTTTAGGAGTAATATTACAACTTGGAACATTGCTTAACTCCGAATATGGATACTTTATTGATGAGTTTTATTACATTGCTTGTGCAACCTTTCCAGCAGCCGGATATGTTGATCACCCTCCCCTTGCCCCAATAATTCTCACGGTAATCATTAATACCATTGGTACATCACTATTTGCAATACGGTTTTTGCCTGCATTATTGTTTGGTGCTGTGATATTTATAACGGGAAAAACGACCGAACAATTGGGTGGAAACACTTTTGCTGTGTTTGTTTCAGCGCTTGCGGTTTTTATATCACCGGTTGTACTAATAATGTACAGTTTTTACACTGTTAATGCGTTTGAGTTGTTTTTTTGGGTGAGTTATCTTTCTGTATTTGCCCTATTACTCAAAACACAGGAGAGTAAGTATATCATTGCGATGGCCGTTCTTGCTGCGCTTGGGTTCCTTTCCAAACATACCATGGCAGCAGTTGTTGGTTTGAGCGTTTTGGCTTTGCTCCTTTCTCCTCAGCGCAAATTACTATTCACTAAGAATACACTTATTGCTGTAGCTATTGCAATTGCAATCATCTCCCCAAATATCATTTGGCAGATACAGAATAATTGTATTTCACTCGAGTTTTACAAGGGACAAAGCGGCAAAAATATTCCCACCCCCTACATAGAGGGGATTATTAATCAATTACTTTTCACTCATCCCCTTAACGCACTGTTTTGGATATCGGGTTTAGTATTTACATTGTCTAAAGAACACAGAAAAAGCTATGCTTCACTGGGGTTCACTTTTATTGGCTTGTTCGTCTTTATCATACTCTCGCAAGTAAGCAGACCTGACCGCATTGCCGGTGTTTACCCAATTATGTTTTCAGCAGGAGCCGTGCTCATTGAGAAATTTGTGACTAATCGCATTTTCTTGAAAAAACTCATTCCCACAATCATGGTGTTAGCCGGAATTGTTTTTCTTCCCATTTCCATTCCGTTGTTACCGGCTCCAGTTGCAGCAAGTTATGTTGCTACATTGGGCATCAATCCCCAAATTGAACTTGGTAAAACTTCGCCTCTTCCCCAATGGCTTGCCGATAGATTTGGTTGGGAAGAAACCA
>CALKUG010000447.1 GCA_937996765.1 uncultured Ignavibacteria bacterium | reverse complement strand
CCCAAATTCACACGTAACTGTTGATTGGTTATTTTAATATCTTCAATGGTTTTGGTCCCATACCCCATTAAAGTAACTCGTACTTTATATGAACCTGTAGGGATATTTTCGATGGTAAAAGCACCCGATTCATTTGATATATTACCGGTTACTACCTTTTCACCTTCAGTGGCAAGCAAGGCAACTGTAGCATATTCAACGCCGTGGTTTGCAATTGAATCTATAACAACGCCGGTAACAACGCCACTACCCTGTGGTTTTTGCATACGGCCGCTTCCCGGTTGCGCGAATAGCACAAACGAGCTCAATAATAAAATTACAACAATTGTATTTTTTTTCATTCTATCTCCTTTTCCGTTTAGTAAACCATTTGTAAACGGATTTAATTCACTAATGGGATTAACATAGTGTTTAGACACTCAAACATCGCAAAAGTTTAAAACAGAAGCGACCAATCGGATGATTGGTCGCTTCACAGGATAAACGGTAAAATAGGGGTTTATTTAAGTAATGTCATCTTTATGCCGGAATGGTATAACCCTGCTTTTAGAGATAGGATATACATACCGCTTGGCATACCTGCTGCGTTAAATTCAAACGAATGACTGCCTGCATTTTTGTATTCTGAATTTGAATACACCAAGCTACCTAAAACACTGTAAACATTAATCTCAACCAAACCTGATTCAGGTAATGAGTAAGCAATGGTTGTGCTTGGATTAAACGGATTAGGGTAGTTCTGCTTTAGTTCAAATGCAATTGGTGTAGCAACCTCTGATTCAACTGCAGCAACAATTTCACTTGTTCCATCAACATCAATTTGTTTTATACGATAGATGTATGAACCCGGCGCAACGTTTTTATCTTCGAACTGGTATGTTGTGAACTCGGTTGTAGTACCCATTCCGTTTACAAATCCTACTTCACTAAAGTTGGAACTGTTACGAATGCTACGTTCGATAGAAAAACCACGATTGTTCTTCTCGGTTGCTGTCTGCCATGTTAACTGCACGGTGGAACCAACAACGTTTGATTGCATTCCCACTAATTCAACAGGAAGGGGATTGCCTGTAGTTGATGCAAGAGCATACTCAGCACCACCGATTAAGTTATTTACTACCAATCTTGTCGGTGAGGTTAGCAATGAGTAGGAGGGGGCAATCTTCCAAGGGTGTTTTGAAGATTCTCTGTATATAATTCTTAAGTTATTAGGCACAGAGATACCTTCAATGCCTGTTAAATTGAACGTTGCAGAATATGCAAGAGTATCAAATGTAGAGCCAATTCTCCAATAAGCACCGGGATAAAACACTTCTATTCCATTTGGAAGTGTGCCACCGGCCGATGTGAAGATTCTTTGAGCTGATATTCTTCTTGTTCCGGCTCCGGAGTTGAGAATTGCATTCTGAACGTTGAGTAATAATTGTAAACGTGCATTCCAATCAAGCTGTACGTTTAAATTCACTCCGGATAGTTGATCAACAAACTCAATTGCATGGGCAACTGTAGCAGGTTTCACTGAAATATCAGCATCGTATGTTCCACTTGCTGTGCAGAATGGCCCGTGATTTTGTATGATGTCTGAAATGGAATTGAATTGGAACAAAACTTGACCAGATGCTCCTGCAAAGTGCTCAATCCACATGGGGTTGCTGTTAGCTGAGTCCACGGTAGCTATACCGTAACCCCAAGCTGAATCTTTCTCGCCTGCAGGTGGGGTGTACCACTGTTTTGTAAAGAATATTGCATCCTTAAAGGCTACCTTTGTCATACCGTGATAATTAATTTTTGCTGTTCCACCTGAGTAGATGCGTTCATCACCCATGAAACCAACTTCATTTGGGTTGTTTCTTCCGGCGGTGTTTGTTTTGTTAAAATAAGAAAGTGAGAAATTCTTAAACTCAACGGTTACTCCTGTTGAGTTTGTGATAAGCGGTATATTCTGCTCAATTACCGAGGTTCTTGTACCGGCATTTGTTTCCATATTAACAAAAGCCCATGTATTAGGAACCATTTCGGGTCCGCAATTTAATCCTGCATAAAAGTTATCTATAAAAAATCTGAACTTTGCTGCTGAATCAGTTACTGGTGAGGTGGAAAGGTACAATTCGGTTGTGTAGTCAGACGAATTGTTTTTGCTTCCGCCGGCAACAAGTACGTGGCCATTTTTAAGCGTGACCGCTGATGTACGTCCTCTACCATTTGAAAGAGATGTGGTAGCCAAAATCTGATTGGTGATAGGGGAGTAAAGAGACACATTTTTACGAGCTGAGGTCATGCCGGTGGCAGAAAAACCACCCAATATGAGAAATCTACCATCAGCAAGAGTTGCCATTGAAAGCTCTCCGGCTGTTGCAGGTAGAGCAGAGGGTATTGCAGTCCAAGTATTAGCACCAAGATCATAGATAAAAGCTGAGTCTGTTGCAATTCCTCCGGTGGAATATCCACCAAAAACGGCTACTTTGTTATTTGGAAGTTTTCCTGCCACAGCGTTACGAATGGGTCTGGGATAGCTTGTTTTTAATGTGAAGCTACCTCCTAAAAAACCACCTATGGTGAATAAAACAACTTTATCGGTAACACCGGTTACGCCGTAATTACCACCGACAGTTAAAATTTTATCGTCACCAACAACCACTGCTGCATGTGCGTAAAAGTAGTCAGGACCTCCCGAAACACCACCCCAGGTATTTGTGTTTGGGGTATAAGTTTCAACGGTATGCGGTGAACTTGCAACACCGCCAAGTACAACCACTGTTCCATTTTTCATAAGTGATGCGGTGTGTTGATATCTTGCGTGGTTGAGGGCTCCCGCAGGCGACCACAAGCCCGTAGCAGGGTCAAAGAGTTCGCAAGTAGAAAGGGCGACGTTGTTCCTGATTCCACCTACTATAAGCACCTTACCGTTTGCAAGTTTGGTTGCGGTGTGATTCATACGTGCACCGGACATATAACCTGCCTTGCTCCACATTCCGGTATTTGGATCATAAATTTCGGCTGAAGAGAGTGCACTATCTGCTACGAAGTCACCGTATTTATAACCGCCACCGGTTACTAATACCCTGCCATCGTCTAATAATGTGGTGGTGTGTGCGTAACGACCAAATTCCGAGGTCGAATCTGTTAAGCTGCCGGTTTTAACCCATTGTGGGTCCTGTGCAAAAGTGATATCGGCAACTAAAAGCACCGACAAAACGCTTAAGAGCAGCGAAGAGAATAAAGCGTGTAAGTATTTCATTGTAACTCCAAATGAAGCTGATAAAAAACAGTTTTAAAAAATAGTAATTAATAATTTGATATTACTGCACGAAACATATAAAAAGGAATAGGACTCAGAAATGATGGTCGTCGCATGGAGGGGGATATTTGGAGTTTAGGGGACGTACGTCACAGCTTTTATAATAATTGACGTAGAGCACAATTTAGAGATAGAAAAGAAGTAGTTTAAAATAAAAAAGCCGATGAGAGGGGAATCTCATCGGCTTGGAAAACTTAAAAAACGATATTAGCCGTTTCTTCTGAATCCGCCACGGTTTCCACCGCCGCCGCCGCCACGGCTATCACGACCGCCGCCGCCGCCACCACGTCTATCATTAGACTTTGGTTTAGCTTCGTTAACAACCATTTTGCGACCACCGAACTGTGAACCGTTAAGAGCTTCGATAGCTGACTTAGCTTGTTCATCGTTTGGCATTTCAACAAAACCGAAACCGCGGAGTTCACCGGTTTCAAAGTCTTTTATTAATTTAACAGCTTTAACTTCACCATGTGAAGAAAACTGATCTTGTAATTCCTGCTCTGAGGTGCTGCGTGGCAAGTTGCCTACATATATGTTCATAAGAACCTTTCGAAATAATTAATTAGAGAATAACTGAGATTTTTGAGGCAACTTAGTCAGAGACCGATAGGGAAACAGAGACTTTGAGAAAGTGAGCCAAAGAAAACCGCAAACTGTCCATTAATATACAACATTAATGTTTAAATGCAAATAAAAAAGGCATAAAAGTTTGTACTTTTATGCCTTTTTCTGGTAAATTTCTTTAAATGAACAACAAATTGCTCACTTAAAGTGGCAAAATCAATAAAGTTGCTCTATAATGCCGTAGGTATTATATGTCTGTAGTATCAGCTACCCCTAAATGAAGCATGCCGTCAGGTATGCTATGTATTCAAACTAAATTGGTTCAAAAACATGGCATACCTACGGCATGCAAAATAAAGAATCAATAATATCTACAGACATTCATTCCCTAACGGGAATAAAGCCGAGAAAATTATTTAACTAATGACATTTTCTTAACTGAACGGAACTCTTGCTGACCGTTGAGAGGTGCAGCTGAAATTTCATAAACGTAAGAACCTGAAGGTAATGCAGCTGCATTAAAGTTAACGGTGTGGGCACCAGCGGCGCGAACTTCGTTAACTAATGAAGCAACAACTTCACCAAGAACGTTGTAAACAACTAAACGAACATTCGACTCTGAAGCAACTGAAAATTTAATTTCGGTTGAAGGGTTGAATGGGTTAGGATAGTTTTGTTCTAAAGTAAATTCAACAGGATTGGTAACATCTACATTAATTTCGCTTGAATAAGCAAATGTACCATCTAAATCAACTTGTTTCAAACGGTAGGTATATTTACCTGCGTCTGCAACTCTGTCGTTAAAGCTATATTGATTAGCTTCGGTTGTTGTGCCTTTACCCTGAACAAATCCTACAGTAACAAACTCGCTGCCGTTAAAACTTTTTTCAACTTCAAAACCGCGGTTGTTAAGTTCAGTTGCGGTTGACCAACGAAGAGCAACTTCGCCATTGTTTGCGGTTGCTGTGAAAGCTGCAAGCTCAACAGGAAGAGGTGACCATGAGTAAGTAAGAACAAAACCATTGAAACCAACTGCCCATGCTTTGCCATTTGCAGCTGATACACCATACAAAGTGTTGACTATTGGTGTTGTTAGTTGAACCCAGTTAGCACCCATGTTTGCGGTGTAGTGGATTTTCCCAAGGTTACCAACAACAAGGAACTCATAAGAATTAGCAGCACCGGTAATAGCACGCATAACGTTAGGACCCTTTGACATTGTCCATGTTGCACCACCATCTGTGGTTTTGCCAACTGTGCTATCTA
>CALKUG010000446.1 GCA_937996765.1 uncultured Ignavibacteria bacterium | reverse complement strand
TAACTTTGTTCATTCCTGTTATTATAGCATCCGCATCAATATTATTAAAGCATATGTTGCTTGTGTTAATAAGTCGTTTAGTAGGATTGCCGTTGATACAAGAATTAGGCAACTTCAATAACTCTTTTTCTAATAATTCCCTAAGAGGTACAATTATATGTGTGTTTTGGTGCATTTCAGTTAGGGATATTTCAGCTGCTTTTGCTAATCCAATAACACCAGGTACGTTAAGAGTCCCACTACGAAATCCATTTTCATGACCACCTCCGTGTTGAATTGCATCTAATTTAACCTTATTTGGTCTTCTGCCACGAATATATAAGCAGCCAATACCTTTCGGCCCATAAAACTTGTGCCCCGAGAAAGGCATAATATCTATTCCTAAATCATTTACGCTAACCGGCATTTTACCAACTGCTTGCGTGGCATCGCTCATAAAGAATGAATTATTAAAATGTGAAATTTCGGAGATTTCTTTAATTGGCTGTATTACTCCGGTCTCATTGTTTGCGTACATCACAGAGACAAGTATGGTCTCTTTTCTAAAAGCGCTTTTAAGAACTTCAAGATCAATAAGTCCGTCTGATTGTACTGGAAGGTAAGTTACTTCAAAGCCATTATTCTCGAGAAAATGGCAAACATCCAAAACGGCTTTATGCTCTGTCTGAACAGTGATGATATGATTTCCCTTACTCTTATTAGCAGTGGCAAAACCTTTTATTGCGAGATTAATTGATTCAGTTGCACCTGATGTAAAAACAATTTCATATGGCTCACAACCTATTAAAGAAGCAACCTGCTCTCTTGCAAGCTTTACTGATTTATTGACTTCAACACCGAAGGCATGATTGCTAGCCGGGTTTGCATATTTATCGCAAAAATATGGCAACATAATTTCCAAGACTCTAGGGTCCATGGGAGTGGTAGCATTATAATCCAAATAGATAACATCTTTCATAAAGTAACCTTCAATTCACAACTTAAATGATTGGTAACAAATTTTGTTGAATTTCCAATCATGAGATTGAAATTATCACTAACTTGTTCATTGTTGTCAAGTCAATAACTGAATTTGTCTAACAGTAATTTGATTTTTATTTCACAAATTACCCCATTTGTTTCAACTACAAATAAATAGTACGTTCGATTTCTTTTGTTTTCAAAATTCTTGTTAAATCCAGCACTCACAACAGTAAAATGGAAGTATCCTCACAATATAAGAATCATAATATACAACTGCTAATTTAAATAATTCTTCGAAAATCGATTGTAATGACTCGATAGAAATGTCAGAAAAGAGCTCAATAGAAATGTCAGTAAAATAGTAGTTTGGCGCCCAAAAAAGAGAGAGTCGCCCATGGAGACAGTGACAATGAGTAAAAAAGAGAGTGAACGGCTGGTGGTACTGGAGGAAATAGAAAAAGGAAGAGTAGGTGTGTTCGAGGCAGCCGAGATACTGGGATTGAGTGAACGGCAGGTTTACCGATTATTAAAACGGAAGCGAGCGGAAGGGTTAAGCGGAATAATCCACGGATTGCGAGGAAGAAGTTCCAACCGAGGATACAGTAAGGAGTTACGAGAAGAAGTACTGGTGTTACACCGTAAGAAGTATTGGGATTACGGAGCTATGTTGTTTTCTGAGATGTTATTCGAGGAGCGGGGACTAAAAATAGACCATGAGACGCTTCGTAGTTGTACTTATTGAACTTGATAGATGATTGTACAGGAAGAGTTTACCTGCGCTTTGCCACCTCGGAGAACACAGAGGATGTAATGAAGATGCTTCGGAGTTACTTCACGGAGATAGGGATACCCGGGAGTATCTATACAGATAGGGCTGCGGTGTATAAGGGGGAGGCAAAGCTCAGTGAGTTTGGGAGGGCTATGCAAGAGTTTGGGGTGAGAACTATCTATGCTAAATCACCGCAGGCCAAGGGAAGAGTTGAGAGAGCAAACCGTACCTTTCAGGATAGACTGATCAAGGCACTTCGTCAAAGAGGTATTAGCACTATTGCCGAGGCAAATCATTATTTAGAGAAGGAGTTTACACACAGCTTTAACGCAAAGTTCTCGGTTAGCCCGGATGCCCCGAATTATCACCGCAGTTCAGAGGGACTGGATTTAGACAGCATTTTTTGCTTCAAAAAAGTAAGTGCCCACTCTCCTACTTGTTTCCGATCCAACG
>CALKUG010000445.1 GCA_937996765.1 uncultured Ignavibacteria bacterium | reverse complement strand
CGAATTTAGAAACTCTCTCCCAACTCCGGTTTTAAGCCAAGCTCTCTGCGCCTTGCGTCTTTGTAAGTTTCAAATTCCTCGGTGTAAGCTGACTTCCAATTAGTTCCCCTCTTGGTCCAGCCGGCAAGCTGATTCTGGCGTTGATAAACTCGCTTAGTAAGGTCAGTAGTACTTCCTATGTACCTATAACCCTCATCGCTCAATAATACATAAACGTGGCACATACATTTTACAAATTAGTTGAGAAGGAATTGATTCTAAAACAAAAAAGGTTGCCTAAATAGACAACCTTAATGTGGTAGTAGCGGGGGCCGGACTTGAATTCGCAGTGGCGAACTTACAGCCGACAATCCGCCGCGGCGGATTATGAGCCCGCAACAACAATAAAGTTGTAAGTATCATTAAACAAAAAAGGTTGCCTAAATAGACAACCTTAATGTGGTAGTAGCGGGGGCCGGACTTGAACCGACAACCTTCGGGTTATGAGCCCGACGAGCTACCAATTGCTCCACCCCGCGATTTTCAGAGCACAAAAATAGCGAAAAATATCGGCATTTGCAAATCTATTTTCGCTTAAGGCTGTTTTATTTGTTTAATTTCAACTTGAGGTATGGATTTAAGAAATTCATGACCTAAAACTGATGGGGTTTGAAATCCGCTGAGTGCAGGATGATTTTGTATTTCGCTAATTACTTTTTCAATGCAATAAACAGTGAATTTATATGCTTCGGGACCTGTAATGATAACGTTTGCTTTCTCATTGTTGGCATTTGTTACTTCCGCATTAATATAGGTAGAACCAGAACAGAGCTGCTTTTCATTAGGACCCTCGGGTAGAAATTTTATAATGTGTTTAAGAAGTAGATTCCTTAGAAAGAGCATTTTTCCTTGCATCATCGAAACAATTATTCCCGGAAATTCTGTGTAGGTTGTTATGTTTTTTATTCCGGTTGTTACTCCGGCCGAAAACAAATCACCTCTCCATGGATTTAATACAAAGGTTTTTTCATCGCCATCAACCACTATTCTCTTTTCTTCGCTTGCAGGTGCGGCCAATATTGCATTACCGTCTTGAATTCGCACACCTGGGCTGTTTATATCTCTTAGAACCGTCCGAAGCGTTCCTCTTGAAGCACCACCCTTGGTACCATAACAAATCGAAAGATGCGTAGGATCCTTAATAAGCTTTGATGCTAAATAAGCAGCAATGTCTGTTGGTACAACTCCAAACCCAATACCGGGCATAATCATAACTCCGGCTTCTTTTGCCGCAGAGTGGTACTTATGGGCGCTTTTGAACTCATTGTACTCTCCTGCAATATCAAAATAATGTACTTTAGCTTTAATACAAGCTTCAATTAAGGGGTTGGATGTTTCTGAAAAAGGACCCGCAAGGTTTATAAGCATTACAGCACCCTTAATATTCTCTACTATTTCAGTTTGTGATGTAAGTGAGCACACTAAATCGATTTCAACATCTTTATTTGCAGATCTACCTGCGGTAATAAAGGGTATTTGGGATTGAGTAAGCTGTTTAATCAGCAACTTTCCAACGTAACCGCTTGCTCCATAGATTATGATTTTATCTTTCATTTTTTTCTCCAAAAAAGAATAATTATTCGTTAATAACTGTTAATATCATTTTAAAAAGTTGTTGTATAAAAGAATATATCGCTATATATGAATATATATTCGTTAACGAAGCAACAAAGAAAATGGTTCCTAATCCTGAATAATTTTGAACATCAATAGTTTTGGTTGAGGAAACTTTGCAAAATTATTATAGTTTAATTGGTTGGTGTTTTGAAAATATGTAACTGAAATATGTGTATGAAATTGTTTTTATTCTTGTTTCTGGCTACGACAGTAACCTTAGCCCAGGGGGTGAGTAATTTTTATGACGAGAGAATGGGTATTTCCCTTTCCTATCCGGAGGAGTGGAAGTTTAGACTTGACAGCGAAGACTTTTTAGAAATGGGAAGTGCGGATTTTGATGGCAACACGGTATTAATCTTTACACATTCATCAAACCCTGAGATTGAAGAAGTTCTAAAAATCGGCATTAACGAAAATAATAAGGCCTATTCCTCAGATTCACTAATAAAGTATGTTGTCTCCCCCTTAAACTTTAAAGCTGATACAACTATTATTGGTGGCAGGGAATTTCTAAAAGCTTATAAAGATTTTGGGCCAATAAAAGTAACGTATTACATAAATTCACATCGCAAAATGTTTTCTTACGTTATGGGTATGGTGTTTAACGAAGATCAAATTCTTCAGCACAAAATTGAAAATGTAATTAGTAGCATCAAATTTCTGAGCTCTCACCAAGACAATAAATAAAAATAGCAAACACTAAAACCATGAGAAAAGAGTTATGATGTTGAATCCAAGAAAAAATTAATAATTTGGTAGGTTAATCTTTTGAAATTATGCGATAGAGGAATTTGTATGAAAATGTTTTTGATTTTGTGTTTCTTCACAGCCGTAACTTTAGCTCAAGGATTAAAACAGTTCTCAAATGAGCGAGTTGGTATTTCCTTTTCCTACCCGGCAGAATGGGAATTTACAAATGAAAATGAGTATTTATTAGAAATGAATGAGGAAGATTCTGACATTAACGTAACTTTGAATTTTGTCATTACAGCTTCCTCTGATATGGAAGAGACATTTAGAATTCTAATTAGCGAGAGTCAACAAGCTAATTATGCTGATTCTGTCATGAAAGAGGTAATATCCTCTTTAGCCGCAATCGGGGATACAATGAAAGTTGAAGGTAGTAACTTTCTGAAAATTCATCAGGATTATGGTCCTGTGAGTATTACCTACTATCTACATAATGAGGGACGAAGGTTTGTTTATGCCATAGCAACAGTTGTTAATAAGGATAAAGCATTTCTTGCAAAGAATGATAAAGTTATTCAAAGCATCAAATTTTTATCAAAAGAGCAATAAATTTGTTTTATGGTTTTGAAATATCTTGCTGTATAGGTATTTTGAGGTTAGTGTATTTAAGATAAAATAATTTTTCAACCGAGGGCTCGGATGTTTGAATTAGAATCGTACAAGCAAATGCTTGAGACGGCCCCATTTGGGTATGGGTTACATAGGTTAATACTCGATGAG
>CALKUG010000444.1 GCA_937996765.1 uncultured Ignavibacteria bacterium | reverse complement strand
GTAAGAATAGTAATTGAAAACGGATACACGCCAAACAGCACCGAGGCAAGTCCCGTAGGCACAAATTGCTCGCCCCAATACACCAAACCAAAAGGAATCAAAAACGAAAAGAAGCCCATAATCAAATAGAGCTTTTTGGCGGCTGCATCAAGCGGAAGGTGATACCCTTTCAACTTCATAACCGCAAAAATGATAACCGAAGCCGTGGTGAACCTAAAACCGGCACCAATAAACGGAGGGAACGACTCCAGACTAAGGCCGATAAACAACCAGGTAGAGCCCCAGATTAAACACACTAAAATATAAGCAGCAATAACTTGCATTTTTTTGAACTATCCTCTCAAAGCGATAACCCCAAGGGCACGCCCCGACGTTATTCCGTCTCTTCGATACGAATGACACTGATGATTAAACTCATACGAGCACAACGTTGAGTGCTGTATGTTCTGTATGGGAACCCCTAAATCTCGTAACATCGCATAATTTATACCCGCAACATCCAAAAGCAACTTATTATCAAATCTCGCAAAAAATTGCAAAGGGAATTTGTCCAAAAACTCCTCACCCACCTCGTAATTTTTTCGCGTAATCGAAGGACCAATATAAACAAACACATCCCCCGCTTCAGTGCCATATTCGCGGTTCATAACAGCAAACGTTTTTTCAACAATTTTAAGTTCAGTCCCCTTCCAACCCGAGTGCACAGCCCCAATCGCTTTATGAACCGGGTCGTAAATAAAAATTGGCGTACAATCCGCCGAGCTAATTCCCAAACCCAAACCGCGCACATTAGTAACCATAGCATCGGTCTCGCCCTCCGTGCCGCCGCTCACCCTAACAGCCACAACATCTCCATGCACCTGTTTTTGCAGAGCCACATTCTCAACACCCAAGCCCAAACGCTCAAAAAAGAGCTTACGGTTCGCCTTCACCGCATTGGGGTCATCCCCCACGGAAAGCGACATATTCCAGTAAAACGGAGCATCAAAACTCCCTTCGGCCTTACCCGAAAAACCAAACACCACATCCGAAAACCGATTCAACAACGCGCTTTGTATAATCACGATAACAACACTTAATTATTTGAAATGCAACCCTAAATATACCAAAACCCAACCTATTTTTGAAGGAGTGGAGGAGCCAAGTGGCTAAACATTCTCTAATTCTCTCCCGAATTCATTCGGGACTCAATTTTTCCCCAGTCTTGAGTGGACGAACCCGTTCGGACACGAAATCCCGAATTTATTCGGGGCAGAGTCCTGAGTCCCCTGTCCCAAGTCCACAGTTTCAATTCTTGATTCGCAGCAGCGTTATTTCCCTCTCCCTAAAATCCCAAACGCTCACATAATCTTTCGGGAAGCGGTAGCCCAAA
>CALKUG010000443.1 GCA_937996765.1 uncultured Ignavibacteria bacterium | reverse complement strand
TCTCGATTCGGGTAATATAAAAAAGGGTTTCGACATAGTTATTCACTTTTGCTACAGTAATTGCACCAATTTTTTGTATGCGAATATAGGAAATTTCCCCACTAACTATACAATTAACAAAGGGTACACAAACGCGTACCCTTTTTAACATCCAAGTAATCAGTGCCTATTTAGAACCGAGGTACTTTAGCGATCGGCTTTGCGGTCGCCGAGTTTGGGGGTGGTTTTTACCTCTTTTGTTCCCTCTTTAACGGGTTCTTTGCCGGTAAAGTAGGAGACTAACGCCAAGCCTACAGCCATGGTGAGCTGAAAGTAATCCACGTCTGCCCCTGCTCGTGTTTGCAGATATCCGTTTGCGGCAGTAAGAACCGTTATTCCAACCGCCATTATGTTGGTGATGAGATTGATATTGTTGTTCATGGTATCCTCCGAGTATAAGTTGTTGGATTGGTTACGTGCCGGAACTCGCCGGCTTTGATTAAGTGAAGCTCTTGTTTAATTTCCTCTAATTCCTCCTTGCTTGCATACCCAATTGCAGAGCGAAGCTCAAGCTTATGTATTTCGCCGATTATCTGCTCTTTTGCGGCGTTTACTTCGCGATGAAGAGCCGCAAAACGCTCGAGATAGTTGGAACGAATGGCTTTTATCTCCTTTTCATCCTCTGCGATGCGTTTGGTTAACTCTGCCGATTTGTCATCGTGGTACGCGGAGCATCGTTCTATCTGATGCTCCCCTGTTATGCGCTCCGCATTCATAAACTCTTCTATCAGTTTACTCTGCCTTTTAAGCAATTTATACTGCACGCTTATCATTGCGGTAAATACACTTACCACTGTTGCGGTAACCGCTGTTATGAGTTCGAACACTTGTGTTTCCCTCCTCTATTTTCCTTTAATTTTGGCTTGTTTTTGCGTTTTTTTTGCGTAATTGCTAAAACTCCTGATTCAGTAGCTCCCGATACAACAGAATAACATATGGCGGATATTCGGGGTTTTTAGCAATGTTTTTTACCATGGTTTTGAATGCGTTAAAATAATTGCTCCGCTCCTCGGGGTTCATTGCGGCAGGGTCCTCGGTTACCCCATCGCCGGTGCGAAAGCGATTGTACAAATCGCGATACGGGGCGATATACTCCTCCCCAATTTCCTGCTTTATACTTTCTATGTCGTTCGCCTGCTCCTTACGGATTTCGGTTAAATACTCATCTCTGCCAAGCAAAACATTCTGTTTTTGATACACCCCGGGTGCGGTTTCTACTTCTTTGCTCAATGGTGCTTTTTCAATTAATCCTTGTTCCAGAAGCTTCAACACACGTTTGTAATCGCTGCGTTTACGGTTGATGTTGTTCAGATGCGATTTTAACTCAGGGGAAATCCGTTCATCTCCCGCGGCTGTAACCTTTGTCTTTGCCCGAGGTTTTGGCTTGGGTTTGGGTTCATCCGTCCCAAAATCGAACACTTCAAACTCGTTGGGGTCCTGGGTGTTGTAGCGAATAAGCTTATTACCGGCGAAGTTAACACGGTCGCGATAGCGGTTTTCCTCTGCAGTGCGTATTTCCCTTTGTTTTTCGCGATAAAACCGATATAAATCGGGGTCATTGCGCATAAGCTCCGCTTCTTGTTCCGAAACTGAGTCGCTTTCACCGAATTGCTCAGGCATCAGAGCTTTTAGGATTTTCTCGCCTTTTGCTTGGCGTTGCATTTGTGTGTTGTTTTCTTGCTGCGCAAGTTGTTGTTTATAGCTTCGTTCGGCATTTTCCTGCTCCTGTTTTCGCTGAGCGTTAACAGTGTCGCGCTCTAACAAACGCCCATACTGCTTTTCCTGCATTTGTTCCATACGTTTTTGTTTTCGCTCTGCAAGAAGAGTTTTCATCAGGGATGAAAGAAATCCGGAAGTAAATGTATTAGCCATGGTGCTCCCCGTGTTAAATTAATAAAATGTTTATATTATTCCGCCTAAAAGCATTCCAATTATGCTCCCACCAAGCTCACCCCAAATAGAATCGTCGTTTTGATTTTGGTTGGCACTCATTTGCTTGATGGCATTATCGTTACCGCGCTTGTTTTCGAGTAATCGGAGCCAATTCATGGTTTGCTCGTTATCAGCGGCCGTTAGTCCGGTTTCGTATTGTGCAAGCGAAAGCAGTTGTTGAAGTGCATTGTTTTTGGCGAGAGTATTCTGCTGTGAAATTTCCAGTTGTGCTCCCGAATCGCGATTATACTGCCTTCCGGCAATATCGTTAATGATGTTCACCAAAAACGGGGATGATGAGAGTCCCGAACCCGCCGATGATTCCTTTACACGTTTATACTCAGCCCCTGCCGTTTCACCCGAGCGTTTGATAAGCTGACTGAGTACACGGTCGTTGCCTTCAACACCTTCGTTTAACTGTTTGTTTAACAATGTTTTAAGCGGATTTACCGATTGTGCAAACTGCCCCGACTGTGTAGGAGCTCCCATAATTTCGGTTAACCATTGCTTAGCCCTTCCGCGTGCGGTTTCGTGTCCCTGCGTTCCAACAAACGCATCGTACAACGCATCAAATAATAGTGATTCGTAATTAGCCATTGTGTTCCTCCAAATGTGATTCTTTGTACCATTTCCCTTGAATCAAACGGTATCTGATTATGGTACCGTTTGCCTGTTTTATAAAAACTGTTGCAAAATCAGGAAGCGATTTTTTGTCGGGTAGCTTAGGTGCTATAATGGGTGTGGTTGCAAAATGCTCCCGTAATAAATGTGCTTCAGGGACCGTAAGTGTAGGCGTGCGCTCCGATTTCATTGTTTGCGTTTGCTCCTTTTTGTGTAGGTAATTTCAATAGAATCAACACGATTTACCGCACTTCCCGTTATGGTGAGAAAACATGAGGGTATTTGTACCTGTGCTCCGCTGAATTTTTCTATCGGGAGAGAAATTACATCCGTGGGTTCCGAGAGTATTTCGGTATAAGCCCCGACACCTTGCTCCGGGGTACTTTCGATTGAAAGAATTATAGTACCTACTGCAAACTCCCCGGTAATTCGGATGCTCCGCATTCTAAATAACGAAAGTGCTTCATCAGGCAGCAAATTACCCGAAGTTAAAAGCATTGGCGGTGAGTTTAATGCCGCACTCCCCTGTTCCGAAAAAAAGGAAATTGTGTAAATGCTTCCCTCATCATCGGTAAGTAACTGTCGGTCGTCGCCATTACTCTCTACTTGTTTCACCCCCAAGATATTACTTCCCAAAACGGTGGTAAATCCTTTATTTGCAATATCATACAAATAGTTTATTCGTGCACTGTGGAACGGAAGATTGATATGCACAACCGGGAGCAATCTATCAGGGGTTATACTTGTAAGTTCATCTGCTTGCATGCCCTCGGGTAATGCAGTTGCCTGCTCTACACCCTGCCCGTTGAGAATAATTAATAAGGTGCGGGAGAGCATCAATATGCGTTCCCCCCAAACGCATACCGATTCCCTGCCCCGCACTCCAAATTCATCGTTTATGGTGTATAAGCGCCATTGTTCAGGTGCTCCCGCCCTGTAAAGCTTCTCTACCCCCTGCTCACCAAACAATCTTACCCCATCTCCGGTATCTTGCAAATAATGCAAACGCCCACCTAAACCTGAGCGAAGAATATGCTCTAATGGGAAGCTTCTTTCTGAATTCATCCCCGAAAACACCACTCCGGCCGGTAACCTGCGATTTGAAGACGGAGCATACTCATAACCCAGTGCATCATCGGGGAGGGCATCTTCGAAAGTATTGCCGGACTCAATGGGTAAGTCCCTTAAATAATAAAAGGTTAGCCCCGCTGATTTTGTGCGATATAAACGCCTTTTGATAACAGGCAATGCTTGCGATTTTATTTGGGCGGTACTCGGGAGCAGCTGTAAATATGCTTTAAAATACTCACCCGGCTCTCCGTTGATACGGAAATTTGGTGTATCTGCCGGCAAGCTTTCGTTACCCTCTTCATCAACAAATACACACCTCCAAATGTAAACTCCGTTTGCCGATAGCCCAGTAGCATTTAAACCGGACATAAAACATTTAAAACGTTCTCCTGCACTAAACCCGACATCGGGAGCACTATCAACACCCGACAAAGCCGGTGCAACGGGGTTCCGATTTATAAACGAAACATTACCTAAAAACAATCTTCCACCGGCTCGCACCATTGCACCAGCCGAAAGACCCGCGTAACTAAACTCAAGCTTTCGGTCGTAACTCAGTTCATCATCCGAGCAAGCATCGTCATAAAACGTGCTCCCGGGCTCTATAATCGCACATTCGTAGTAGATGTTACGAGATATTGTATTGGTTAATCCTCGCGTACGGTAGAGCACGAGAGAGGCACAATCAGGATGTGCAGTTTGCGGTAAATTTTTTATGCGTATGGTGCTTCCTGCAGGAATGGGTTGTGGCGAACTACCGTTGTTATGTGTAAGTGGTTGCGATACTTCCCCGTTTTCACCTGAACTATTGCGAAAGCAAAAAATGTACTGATAGATTCCGCCCGTAAGTCCACCTTCAACAGTTTTAAGCGAGGTTACCACACCCGAGCAATCGGGAGCAGGCATTACATATTCCACCAAAAACGGAGAGTGCGCAATAAAAAACATTAAAGTCATACCGGTATCGGCTATAATGTATCGTAATTCCGTTCCGTTATAAAGCGTCTGAGCCACATCGGGACGTTCATTATATCCCGAACCGGAACGAATATATTCCCACTGACCCTGCTCCCCTTGTTTAATGTAATACGCACCATTCTGCTTGATAAGGTAAATTGTAAAGCCCAAAGCATCCTCTAAAGTTAGGTACAACATCACCGGAGCTGAACCGGGTGTTTCCAATAACAGCTCGGGGGCAGGCATACGCACCGCTTTTCCGGGGTGCTCCCTATGGTGCAGATTGATGTTTTCTGCCCTGAGGAGGGAGCCCGGAGGCAGGCGCAAAACATCCCCCCGGGTTGGTACAGCGTGGAAGTCGGTGAGCGTAGCGGTAGTGTATCTACCTGAAGCCATTGTGGTAAGTTCCTTATTTTACTAATTGTTAGAGTTCATCTGATAAACTTATTTCCCCGAAATATTCCGAGGTTGAAGAAAGCATCATTTTAATTAATTGCAGCTTCCGCTCGTACAAAGGGAGATACTCGGGCAAAATGTGAGCAAGCATTCCTAACTGCAACACAGCTGCTACGGGTTGTGTAAGGCGGCATTGTGTTGTGTAGTTTATTTGCTCTGCCGGTGGTGCAAAGGGTATTTCCCCCGCGGTTTGAATTGATATTTCATTTTGTATTTGTTCGATCAGTGAGTAACTGTAAGCATCACTCAGTTCGGGCAAAACCCGTTCTGTAAGAAAACCACGGAGTTTGAGTTCATGGAAAAAGCCATCCTTAATTCTGCCATAGGTTAACATGCTCCCACACTCCTATTGCAAACGTTGGTTACGATTGATATCTGTTCGGCTCTGCTCCCGTTGTTTCCCCAGGAATTTTTCATACGCCGAGGCAATCTCACGCTCCAACGAACGGGCTTTTACTTCTTTTT
>CALKUG010000442.1 GCA_937996765.1 uncultured Ignavibacteria bacterium | reverse complement strand
ACTATAAGGGTAAGGGTAGGCGAATGCGTATTGGGTTTATGGCAATAAAACACCTCACTTACAGTGGTATAGACGCCATCTTAGATGCTCGGAAAGAAGTGAAGCGTTTTACGGGATTATATCACTTCCTGCTCACCACCGAAATAGGCAAAGCAGATGCCGTTGCATTGGCACAATGCGGAGCACTGGATACGTTTGGGCTAACACGACCTGTTGTGCTCCGTAAAATAGACATTTTTTTCCATCAGAGGAAGGAGCATGAAACGGGAATGCAAAACCTTTTTGCTGAGGAGGATGCAAAAGTGGAGCAGCAAGTAGGCGATGCACCCGAGTTTAGTATAGAGCAACGGTGCTTTGCGGAAATGGAAGCATTTGATTATATCGTTTCTCGGCATCCGCTCGATTTTTTCCCTTCCGTTACCGCGGGAAGTGATATCGTACAGGCGAAGGATTTACCCAAGCTCAGCGGGAAACGTGTAAAGTTGGTCGGGTGGTTTGTGAGTTCCAAACGTACCAAAACCAAAAAGGGCGAGGTTATGAAATTCCTTTCCCTCGAGGATAAAACTGCCACCTTTGAGGCGATTTTGTTCCCTAAAGTATATGCAACCGTGGCGGAAAAAACTATTTCGATGGGTCCTTACATTGTACAAGGCGTGGTGGATAGAGAAATGCCCTCGAACATTGTGGTGGAGCAGCTGGATGTGGTTTCGTTAGCCGATGTTAAACTCGGCATTCAGTGGGATAGTTACGAAAAGCAATACGGCGACAGCGAACGAGTAAGCGAAGAGGAACTCGAACTGGTTAAAACCTTAGACGTAGTGAAAATGAGATTGGCTTACGCGGGGTAAACACCCGTGAGAGCATCAGCCCGGAGGCCATTTGAATTTTCTTCCGCCAAGCAAGTGCATGTGCAGGTGATATACCTCCTGACCGCCGTCGTTTCCGCAATTAAACACAAGACGGAACCCAGTTTCGTCTATACCTAATTGTTTTGCAATTGCATTGGCTGCATCAATCATTTCACCTAAAAGCGGACCGTGTTCCTTACCGTTTAAGCCGGTAACTTTGGGTATCTCGGCTTTAGGTATAATGAGTACGTGAATGGGTGCTTGAGGGCTAATATCCTTAAATGCCAACACGGTGTCGGTTTCATAAACGATGGTTGCAGGTATTTCACGATTAATGATTTTGGAGAAAATAGTACCACTCATAAGGGATCTCCTTTGATGATGTCGTATTTTTTCATTTTGTTATAGAGATGGCTACGCTGAATCTCGAGAATTTCGGCTGTTTTGCTAATATTCCAGTCGTTTTCTTCAAGTTGCTTGATGATAAACGCTTTTTCAGCTTTTTCTTTAAAATCCTGGAAGCTGTTGCTGGTATCAATAAGAGTTTCGAGCGAAGATTTTTCGATAGGGGCAAGAAACTCAATATCTTTTATTTCAATTACCGGTTTATTAACCAAAATTATAATACGCTCGATAACATTACGCAGTTCGCGTATGTTACCGCTCCATTTTAGAGTTTGAAGCTGTTTGATTGCCTCGGTTGTAAAAACGGGAGCAGTGCGGTTATAGCGGGCAGAAATTCTACCGGCAAAAGCTTCGATAAGAATCGGAAGATCATCAATACGCTCACGGAGTGGAGCGAGATGAACAGGAATAACATTAAGACGATGGTATAAATCTTCTCTAAAGTTTCCGTTTTTAATCTCATCGAGTAAATTCTTATTTGTAGCAGAAACAATGCGAACGTCAACATCAATTTTACGACTACCACCAACTCGTTCAATTTTACCATCTTCGATGGCACGGAGCACCTTAGCTTGAGCTTGTAGCGACATATCCCCAATTTCATCTAAAAACAAAGTACCCTTGTTTGCTTGCTCAAACTTTCCGATGCGTTGTTGCATGGCACCCGTGAAAGAACCCTTTTCGTGACCAAATAGCTCGGATTCGATTAATTCATTAGGGATTGAGGCGC
>CALKUG010000441.1 GCA_937996765.1 uncultured Ignavibacteria bacterium | reverse complement strand
CAGCAAATAGAGCCCGAACAAGTGGGCGTTCACACAGGTGATTACATAACCATCAAAGGCACTCCCGAAGTTAATATGTCAATCAAACCTGAAGTGCAAGGCGGATTAGGAACAATAGCAATGGTTATCAATATGATTCCCCACGTTATCAATTCAGCACCGGGGCTTAAAACAATGATTGACCTCCCCGTTCCTCGCGCCATTATGGGCGATATGAGATTAATGATAAATCGCTAAGAGTTACAATGAAAACACATGCCGCAATTGGCGATTGGGTACAAATTAAACAAGTGGTTCTCCCCGTTGGTGAACGTGCCCCTCAAGTACCTGAAGATACTAAAAACACTCCGTTCCTGCTTTGGGTGAAAGGTTTTGCACAACAAGAGGCTAACATTGGCGAAACAATGCACATCCAAACTGTTACGGGCAGAGCGCTCGAAGGTGAATTGGTTGCCGTTGAACCGGGTTACACCTACGGATTTGGGAATTGCGTTCCCGAACTGCTTGCCGTTGATAATCAACTGCGTGAATTGATGCGAGGTGAACAATGAGCACCATAGTTAAAAGTAATGCTTACGCGGATGTTCTCTCACGCAAAAACGAGATTATGAAATCTGCCATCGGCATTGACTACAGCGTGTTTGAATCGGGTTCGATAGCATTTGATTACGAAAGAATGATGAGCGAAGCAGGTTATGGTTTAGAAGAGATTCAAAAAATTCAGTCGCAGACAGGAGTTGGCAACACTCCCCTTTTTGAATTACGCAATCTTACCAAGCTCGCAAGGACGTTTAGCAAACCCGGATACGGCGGACGCATTTTAGTAAAAGATGAAGCAGGTAATCCTTCCGGAAGTTTTAAGGCTCGACGTGCCGCAACTGCGGTGTATCACGCTAAAAAGCTTGGCTACCAAGGCGTTATTGCAGCAACAAGCGGAAACTATGGTGCGGCGGTTGCCTCGCAAGCAGCAATGCAAGGTTTGAAGTGTATTATCGTGCAAGAGTGTTACGACAGCCGTATGGTAGGACAGCCGGAGATTCTTGAAAAACAACGCGCCTGTGAAGCTTACGGCGCCGAGGTGATACAACTTTCTGTTGGTCCCGAATTATTCTATACCTTTTTACTACTTCTCGAGCAAACAGGATATTTCAACGCATCGCTTTACACGCCGTTTGGTATTGCGGGAGTTGAGACTCTTGGATATGAATTAGCACATCAATGCAAAACAACACTCGGCAAATTCCCCGAACAAGTTATTGTTACGCACGCCGGTGGCGGTAATGTTACCGGTACTGCGCGCGGACTTACAAAAGCAGGCGCCACCGATACCAAGGTGGTTGCAGCAAGTGTTGATTTAACGGGCTTGCACATGGCATCTGATACGGCATTTAATAAAAAGTCGTTTACAACGGGACACACGGGCTTTGGTATTCCCTTTGCTACACAACCCGATAGAGCAGATGTACCGCGTAATGCCGCGCGTCCGCTCCGCTATATGGATCGCTACGTTACTGTTAAACAAGGTGAAGTGTTTTACATCACCGAAGCGTTGGCAATATTGGAAGGACTCGAACGCGGTCCCGCAGGCAACACTTCCCTAACTGCAGCGTTTGCAATTGCACAGGAAATGAAGGAAGATGAAATACTTGTTGTGCAAGAAACCGAATACACAGGAGCAGGTAAACACCCCTTGGCACAGCTCACTTTTGCTCGTGAAAACGGTGTGGAGATTGTATTTGGTAACCCCGATAACGAAGTGGCAGGTACATCAATCATTCTTCCCGAGACTCCTCAGCAGATTAAAGCCCGAGATTTTGACCTTAACAAAGCAAGGCGTTCGTACATTAAAAATGCACTCACCCCTTACGCAGATAAAGTTATTACAAACGAAGATGTTCAGTTTTTACTTGATGATTCAAGAGCGGAACACACTACTGTTAACGAATTACTCACCGAATTACGCATAAGCGTTAAGTAAAAGGATTAACCATGAAACGCGACGACGATTACCAACAACGCAGAGCCCACTTGGCGGATTTAAACGATGAACAACTAAAACAACGGTTTTGGGAATTGGCAGAAAAATTAGTTGAGCCCATTCTTGAGCTCGGTTACAAAAACACTACACCCGCTGTTGAACGCAGCATTATTCTACGCATGGGATTTTCTTCAATCGAAGCAAAACCCATAGTAGTAGCCGTTATGAACCAAGGTTTAATGAAATACGGTGCCGGCAATGTTGTATGGCGTCTTTCTAAAAAGCTTGGCATATCAGTACGCGAAGCAGGTGTTGCAATAGCTAACGGAAAATATCTCGAAGAATTGCCTTCACTTTTTGATAAAGTAGAAGGAGGTAAATAATGCAACTCGAACCCAACAAAAAATTAGATATTAAAGAATTACTCCGCGACCTCGATAAATACGAACCACGCAGACGCGGTTGGCACTTCCGTGACGGAAGAAATGAAACCCGCGTTATTGGTGATTTTGAATTTCATGAAACTTCGGAGTCACTCGAAAATTACATTCCGCTCCCCGGCTCCCGTGGATTTGGTTACATTGACCCCCAACCCGATTGCGTAATTACCACCGAAATTGCATCAGGCAGATTTGAAGACGATATCCGCAGAATGCGCATGGCTGCTTGGCACGGTGCCGATCATATCATGGTTATCCGGACAGCGGGCCAATCGCACATTGATTCTCTGCTCGAGGGTTCCTCGCAGGGTATTGGCGGTATTGCGGTAACTCGTAAACAAGTGCGTGCTTCACGTAAAGCGTGTGATATGATTGAAGATGAAGTTGGTCGCCCGATTAACTTCCACTCCTACATATCAGGTGTTGCAGGACCCGATATTGCAGTTATGTTTGCCGAAGAAGGCGTTAACGGTGCGCATCAAGACCCTCAGTACAACGTTCTCTATCGCAATGTAAACATGGTGCGCAGTTTTGCAGATGCCTGCGAAGCAAAAAAGATTATGGCTTGGGCTGATATGATGCAGATTGACGGAGCCCATAACGCTAATGCCACAGCTATGAAAGCGTGGAAAGTGCGTCCCGAGCTTATGGTACAGCACGCAATCAATTCGATGTTCTCGAAAAAAGTTGGTATAAAACCTGAGAACATTGCACTCTCAACAGTGCCCCCAACAGCAGCTCCCGCTCCTTGTATGCGTTTGGATTTACCTTATGCCGTAGCTTTGCGCGATTTATTCCCTGAGTATAAAATGCGTGCACAGCAAAACACTAAGTATATGGAATCGGACATGCGCGAAGCAACCGTTTCGCATACGCTTAATTTGATGATTAGCCGATTAACCAGCGCGGATATTCAATCCACCATCACCCCCGATGAAGGCAGAAACGTTCCATGGCACTATAATAACATTGCAGCCATCAGCACAGCAAAACAAGCTTTGAACGGAATGGACGGCTTGCGTGAAATGGTGAAGCTCGACCGCGAGGGTCCGCTCGGCGATGAAGTACGCGAGCTTAAAGAACGCGCTATTCTC
>CALKUG010000440.1 GCA_937996765.1 uncultured Ignavibacteria bacterium | reverse complement strand
ACAGATGTCCAATTAACACCCTTATCGTTAGAACGGTACATATTCATATATTGTGAAGAAGCATAGATGATAGAGTTATTGCTCTTATCAATCGCTGTCCAACTACCATCACCGCCAATAATGCGATTCCAGTTAAGGGTTCCATCGTAAATTACCGTGGCATTATCTTGCATACCTCCAAGCGACCAAAGTGAGTCGGAATCCGAGGTGCTAAATCCAGCATAGAATTGTTGAGTTTGATAACCTCCGTTCAAACCTTCAAAAGTTTCGCCAAAATCTTTTGTTCTAAAAACTCCGCCATCATTGCCAAAATAAACAATATTGGGATTGTTAGGGTGGTAAGCAAAACAATGGTGGTCGGCGTGTGAATAATCAGGCGGACCCTCAGGTCCCCCAATTGGTGTTTTCCCAAAATCCCAAGCATACCAATAAGATTTTTGATTAAATGTAGTACCGGCATCGGTAGATTTGAATACATCTACCCCGGCTGTGAGCATAAGATTTTTATCCTGTTTATGGGGAACTACAAAATGAGCAAACCAACCTTGATAGCTCGAATAATCCTCGGTTGAAACAATATTCCATGTAGTACCAAAATCAGGCGATACACAAAGCCAAGTAGCAGCGTTACTGCTTTCGTAACTATTGCCAATACTGGCATAGATGGTATCTGTTTTGTTTCCCGTGTGAGCAAATTGGGCTTTACCTCCCCACGCTGCCGGGAGGTTTGAAATTGCTTTTTCCCAGGAGGCACCTGAATTTGAGGTTTTATAAATGCCTGTTCCTGCTGAGGAAAGATTTCCGCAAGCGATAAGCACTTCTGAGGTATCATTGGGGTTAATGGACAAATCCATTACCATTGGTGTATTGTTTACTAACTCCCAAGTAGCACCGGCATTATACGAACGATAGACACCCTCAGTGGTTCCTGCCCAAATGTTATTGGAGTTATACGGGTTTATTTTAACAGCCCAAACTCCACGCTCTTGGTTGCGTGACCAATCGAGAGATTTGCTCCAGGTTTTGCCTGCATCCGTTGATTTGAGAATACCTATTCCGTAAAAGCCGCGTGTTTCACGAACCGTAACACCGCCAATAGAATTTTTGTAGGCATATACTTCACCGGTTCCTATATAGAGCGTGGATGTGTCGGAGGGAGAAATGGCAATAGAAGCAATGGAGGAAGCAGGGTATCCTGTTTGAATTCTCTTCCATGCGTAAGCGCCTTCTCCCGAAGTATAACTTACCCATAAACCTCCGCTTGCACTTCCGGCATAAATGGTTTTGGGGTTAAGGTAGTTTATTGCAAGTGAGATAGTTCTACCGCCAAAGTTGTGAGGCCCTATTTCTCTCCAAACTCCGGCATTGGAATTACGAGAACTACGAAGTGAGGTCATTTCCTGATAACCCTCGTTAAAAGCATCGGATGGTGTTTTGCCTTCGGGGGTATTACGCAAATCGGCAAACAGCTGAAGGGCTTGTAGAGCGCCAGAAACACGAATTCTTGGGAGATCCCTGTTGAGAAAAAAGATAAGTGATAAAACTATAACGATTGAAGTTAAAAAGCTTACAGTAGAAGTTGCTCTCATTAAGGTGCCGATACTTATTCAAATTAGTTTGTTACAATACAAAATATAAGGAAGATTAGGTTGAATAAAGAGACAAACCCTCCTTATTTTTCGGCAAAAATATAGTACACTATGCTTATATTTCGAGGATGTATTCTATAAGAAATTATAGAAGATACCATTAACAAAATTGGATACTGGATGAATATTCTTGGCATATCTGCATTTTATCACGACTCGGCGGCTGCATTACTTAAAAATGGGGAAATAATAGCTGCAGCGCAGGAAGAACGATTTACCCGAAAAAAAGCAGATCATAATTTCCCTATCAAATCTATTGAGTACGCTCTAAAGGAAGGGAAAATAACCGCCAAGGATTTGGATGCGGTGGTTTTTTATGACAAGCCGTTTATAAAGTTTAATCGCTTACTCGAAACCTATATGGCGTTTCCGGGCAGGGGTATTAAATCGTTTCTTATGGCAATGCCGCTGTGGCTAAATCAAAAACTTTGGATACCCGACCTGATTGAAAAAGAATTGGGTTATGACGGAAAAATTCTTTTCCCCGAGCACCATGAGTCACACGCAGCATCAGCATTTTTCCCTTCTCCATTCGATAGGGCTGCCTTCCTTACCATTGATGGAGTAGGCGAATGGGCGAGTTCATCATTTGGTGTTGGTATTGATAACAGAGTCGAGATTCATAAAGAACTCCATTTTCCGCATTCGTTGGGACTTCTTTATTCGGCCATCACCTACTTCACAGGATTTAAAGTAAATTCCGGTGAGTATAAAATAATGGGATTAGCTCCTTATGGCGAGCCGAGATATGTGCAGACAATATATGATCATCTTATTGATTTGAAAGATGATGGCTCGTTCACAATGAATATGGAGTACTTTGATTTTGCAACGGGACTAACTATGACCAATAGTAAGTTCAATGAATTGTTTGGTGGCGTGCCTCGAAAACCTGAAACAAATCTCACACAGCGTGAAATGGATTTAGCTCGTTCGATTCAGGAAGTAACCGAAGAAGTTATGCTGCGTATGGGCAGAACGGTTAAAAAAGAAACAGGTGAAAACAATTTGGTGCTTGCCGGCGGAGTAGCACTTAACTGCGTTGCAAACGGAAAGTTATTGAGAGCCGGTATATTTGATGATATCTGGATTCAACCTGCCGCAGGAGATGCCGGTGGTGCATTGGGTGCAGCGTATATCGCTTACCATCATTATTTTGGAAAGCCAACCAAACCAAAAAATGGAAGAGATTTACAGCAAGGTTCGTATTTCGGACCCGAGTATTCTAACGAATCCATCCGTGCTTTTGCAGAAGAACATAAATTACCCGCTAAGTTTTTGAATGATGAAGAGTTGTTTGACACAGTGAGTGATTTAATAATATCCGAAAATGTTGTAGGATGGTTTAGAGGCAGAATGGAATTTGGTCCTCGTGCCTTAGGTAATCGTTCTATAATCGGAGATGCTCGCTCCCCCGAGATGCAGAAAAAAATGAACTTAAAAATTAAGTTTAGAGAGAGCTTCCGTCCATTCGCTCCTTCTGTTTTAGCAGAGCATGTGAGTGAATGGTTCGAGATTGATAGAGAGAGTCCTTATATGCTTTTGGTTGCCGATGTTAAAAAAGAAAAACAACGGCCGATGAACGACCAAGAAAAGCAGCTGTGGGGAATAGATATGCTTAATGTGGTGCGTTCCGAAATTCCGGCAATAACACACGTGGATTACTCGGCAAGATTGCAAACCGTTAATAAGGAGCATAATCCTGCTTATCATGGCTTGATAAATAAATTCTACGAAAAAACGGGCTGCCCGGTAATTGTGAATACAAGTTTTAATGTGCGTGGTGAACCCATTGTGGAATCTCCATTAGATGCGTATAAATGTTTTATGAGAACAGAGATTGACATTTTGGTGCTTGGTAATTATGTTTTTACAAAACAAGAACAACCGGCATTCCATGATTCGATAAATTGGAAAGAAGTTTATGAGCTTGATTAAAGATGTAAAAATAGAACTTAAGCAACTTGATGTAAGCGGAAAAACTCTCAGGAAAAATGGTTTTGTTTTGGCTGCTGTTTTTACTTCAATTGCATTATTACCCGTTGTGTTTGGGAAATTGCATTACATTGAGTTCCTATCTCTTCCACTTTTTATACTTTCTGCGTACCTTTTTATTGTTGGTGCCATAAAACCTACTCGATTAGAGTTGTTTTATATAATATGGATGAGTTTTGCTTTTGCCATGGGTTGGGTGGTATCAAGGGTAATAATGGTAGTATTATTTTTTGGTTTTGTAACTCCAATTTCGGCAATTGCCAAACTTTTCAGAGCAAAGTTTGTGGATTTGAGTTTTAAGGGAGGTGCAAACACATACTGGATTGATAAAAAGAAAAAAGTTATTGATTACGAAAAAATGTTTTAAAAATCAGGTGAGACATGTCTAAACTCAAAATAATATCAGAGTACTTTGGATTTTTGAAAAGCAACAAAAAGTATTGGCTTATTCCAATTGCAATATCTTTAGTGCTTTTGGGGTTGTTGATTGTGATAACCAAGGGCTCGGCTCTTGCTCCGTTTATTTATACCTTGTGGTAAAAGTGCCCCAATAAATATTGTATTGAGGCACTTATACTAAATATTAAATGAGATAATTAAACAATACCCTTGGTTAAAAAGTATTGAGCCATTTTTTTATCTTCTTTTACAATGTGGTTCATTAACCAGTCTTTCAAGAAAGCGAGCACATCTACGGTAACCATTTTCTTACCTGACTTGAACTCTTCTTGTAAGTCCTTTGCCTGCTCTATGAGCAACTTATGCTTTGCTTTGTGATCCGGTGATTCTGCATAACCGGTTTGAGCCATCGTTTTTTCTTCACGAGCAAAATGAAACACTGCATAATCGAGTAGTTCTTTAAATATTTGGCCAAGAACCTCGTTACCTTTTTGTTGCTTCATGGCATCGTGAAGGCGATTGAGCATGTCAACCAGCTTTTTGTGGTCCTCATCCATAAAAGACACTTTTACTGAATAGAGGTTACTCCAATTGATAAGAGCCATCGTAAAAACTCCTGATTAATTTTTAAAAATTATCTTCTGAGATTCGTTAATTTACAAAAAATATTCATTCAAAACAGCTTGATAGTTTTGCTTCAACATAGTAAGTTGAAGTATGAGGTTTTGTTAGTTATGTTAGGGCATGGGGCCCTCCTCTTTAATAGTTCTCTTATCACCACAATTAGGTAATAACTATGAATAAGAAGTTTCAACCACAGGTACTTTCCTATACTATAGCCATTCTTATTGCATTCATTCTGTTTAATTTCATTAGAACGTATCTTTATACTTCTACGGGAGTTATGGCTTTTGTAATTTCCTCAGTGATTGCTGCTGCAATAGCTATTGCTGTGGCGTACATTTTGTCGATGCGAATTAAATCCATTGCGCAAGCCGGACAAAAATTATTAAATGGTGATTTATCAATATCACTTGGAGAAAAATCCAACGATGAATTAGGTATAATTGCTTCCGGATTAGAAACGGGTGCTTCACGACTTAATAAAACAATGCAAAAT
>CALKUG010000439.1 GCA_937996765.1 uncultured Ignavibacteria bacterium | reverse complement strand
CCCTTGCCCAACATACCTAATATCAGTTTTACTATCTCTATGTTTGGCTTCTCGTTCCTGGCTCCGATGTTATACACCTCACCGACTCTGCCTTTGTTCAGTATCAGGTCAATAGCTTCGTTATGGTCTATTACATAAATCCAATCACGCACCTGCATTCCATCTCCATACACCGGGAGCTTCTTGTTGTTCAGTGTGTTGATTATCATAAGCGGTATAAGCTTCTCGGGGAATTGAAGCGGTCCGTAGTTGTTCGAGCATCGTGATATTACTACAGGTAAACCGTACGTATGGTGAAATGCCTGCACCATCATATCTGCTCCCGCCTTACTCGAAGAGTAAGGAGAGTTCGGTGATATCGGTGTTGACTCGGTGAAGAATCCATCTTCTCCAAGACTTCCATACACTTCATCGGTAGAGACTTGCAAAAACCGCTGTATCTCGTGTTTACGCGCTGCTTCGAGCAGTACGTTGGTTCCCATCACGTTTGTCTGATAAAATATCTGTGATCCAAGAATAGAGCGGTCAACGTGCGACTCAGCTGCGAAGTTAACTACATAATCAAACTTAAATTTACGGAACAAGTAATCCACAAGTTCGGCATTGGTTATGTCGCCCTTTACAAAGTGATAACGTTTGTTGTTTTCACTTTCTTTCAGGTTTTCCAAGTTTCCTGCATACGTGAGCTTATCGAGATTTACTATCTCATACTCCTCATTCTGCTTTAAGATGTGATTAACGTAATTACTTCCTATAAATCCGGCTCCGCCGGTTACTAATAATTTGGGCATGAAAATCCTGTAATGTTAGTATGCAAAAAATCCAAAAAACACGCCAACTTGTATAAACGCTGAACTCACAGATACATCAGTAGGTACAGCACTTAACTCTTTATCGTTATCGAGCTTCCAACTCTCTCCAAAGCCTACGGTATAACCACCACCAACACGTAATGCAACCAGATAGCTCAATGGGATGTCAACGTTAAGCGTTGGTGTTACGGCAAAATAATTTGCTTTTAATTTTCTTGTGTAGTTTACCGTTGAGCCATTGTTGGCCTCATTCCAAAAATCTCCCCATGCTTTTGGAGAAGATGCGCTCAATGTAAGCGATGTGTTACCGCCACCAAGTATGGCTCCGGCTGATACACCAACCGACTTAATAAATGGCAGAGTATATTCAACGGTCAATCCGTAAAAACTTTGTGAGTACTCCGCTTCGCGTGTTACACCAAGTACGGTGACAGAAGAATTCATTGAGCCACCAGTTCCCATACCGCCGAGGCGCACGTTGGGAAGGAAACCAATATATCCAAACCCGGCACCACCATGCGAGAACATTCCGGAAGTAGAGAGCTCATCACTCCCAAAGTTTTTTAATTCTTTGTTAAAACCATCAACCTTCGGCATTACATAGTTTGCCAAATAACCTCCGCCAATACCAATCGGAGAATCAGAGAACCCACGCTGGGCATAGGTTTGCGAGCTTACTATCGCTGCAACTACTAAAAAAACTCTCAACATATTTTTCATTTTTCTATATCCGTTATTTCTTTATAATCTATATCAATTGAATATTCCCAATTCGGGAAATATATGTTTCCACCACGCCACTCAACTTCACCGCGCTGAAAATCTACTGTTTCACTTCGTGGAAAAACTTTAGCCGGAAAGAGATTTCCGCTGATATCGTTGTTTACTATCAAGCGGTAAGAGTCTAACCCTTGCATAAAAAATAATTGTACATCCTGATTTTGTGAAGGCAATACACCAAAAGATTGATCAGCAGATACCCAACCGGTTTGATCCAAATAGAACATTCCCCAATCATGCAAATTTACCTCCACGGGATGAAGCATCCAACCACTTTCCCATTTTGCGGGAATTCCGTTGTATCTGCACAACGTTATAAACAGAAGTGTTTTTATTCCGCAATCACCTCTGCCGTTTATAACACAATACTCAGGTATAGAGGGGAGGGTTGAGTACTCTCGCGCACCTGCCCAAGGTATGTTATTACTAATCCATTCAAAGATTCTTTTAACTTTGCGAGCCGGATTGGTTTCATCGCCAATAATTTTCGCAGAAAGTTCTTTTATTCTCTTCGTAAACTTAATGTGCGTTCCGGATTCCTCAGTAAAATTTTTGTACGCATCGCCTTGAGTATCAATGGTGTATAACTTATTAAAATCAATAGGTTTGTAATTTGCCGAGGCTGTATATGAGTAGGTAGCTGTAAAAGTTGTTGGTTTGTCTAACGCTGTTACTTGCTCCATATACAGTGTTTTATGAGCAAAATTGTCAGGACTCACAATCGGTGGAATTGCAGAACCTCCGTTAGTAAAGCCCAACAGAGTAATATCTGTCTGTCGCTTATTTTCAAATCTTGCATAAGGCAACCAGCAACGTATTGCTTCACCCGAAGGTATCACATTCGGTTTTACACTTAATGTGTAAGTGATTGTAATGCGCTGTGGACTTAAATAATTATGTGCTGTTGTATTGTGTTCTGCAATGAGGTTAGGTATTTTTTCCAAGAGAAAATTTTCAAGAGCGTCAGCTTTTACACCTTGTGACTTTTCTTTTAGTGTTTTCGCTTCTTTGTTAATGAGAAATAGGTTCGAAGCAGCTCGTGCAAAGTATCTTTTTTCTCCTCTTATTACCATAAACTCTAAAGCACCAGCTTTTTCCCATTGTTCTATTTGCTCTTGAGTAACATCAGGGAGAATTTTCTTAATTTGACTGATAACCTGTTCTTCAGTTTTATTAAAATCTATTTCAATTCTATGAAGTACATCTTTAGCAAAATTGTTGTCAAGGGTCTCAGTGTTAGTTGAATTTACAGCATCAAACTTCTCAACTAGTTCAGTTGCTAAATCAAAATTATTATTTTGCAATGCTTCGGCAACCTGGTGCGGTAATGTTTGTGCAATGGTAATTGTGTAAATCATTATCGTATAAATTAAAACCTTAATCATTAATACTTCCCGAATCAATAAGTAAATCAGCTATTTCTCTAAAAACCCCACTTCCACCGGGTTTTTGAGATACGTAGTCAACTATTGCTAATATTTTTGAATGAGCGTCAGCGGGGGCCACACTCAATCCTACTCTGCTCAAAATCGGAATATCATTCACATCATCACCTATAAAACAAAATTCTTCTTCCTTTAATCCTGTTTTAGAAATAATTTCATCAAGTATCAGTGATTTATTTATCGCTTCGGTATAAACAAAATCAAATCTAATTCTTGTCCCACGAATTTTCCCAATTGCAGATGTATCAGAGGTGACTATGCCACATTTTAAACCTGCTTCGTGTAACAAATGTACGGCAAGTCCATCCTTAACGTTAAACTGTTTTAAGAGCTGACCTTCTTGTGTATAGAATACGGTTCCGTTTGTAAGTACCCCATCCATATCGGTAAGTAATACTTTAATTTTACCAAGTTTTTGTTTTAAGTTTTCGCTATTGCCGTTAATCACGCAAAATCCGTATTTTTATTGAACATCAATAGTAAAATATAACTTTTTGCAATTATTTACGGTGTAAAAGCTCAAACACATAAGGATATTCTTGGCTCTTCATAATTCTCACTTCACTAAAATTCTCATTACAGGTGATGCCGGTATGCATGGCAAACATTTGGTTACCTTTTTTTCTAATTTTTCCACCATTATTGGTGTTTCGCGAAGTAAAACTTCTGTTTCCTTTCCGCAATACCAACATATAGAACTGGATATCTCAAACATTGATAGCATTGCCAGAGTTATGCGAGCTTTAAAACCACAACTGGTGATTCATACTGCAGCGCTCAGTAACGAAAATATTATTAAACAATACTCTCCAGAGAAAGTTGAAGCAATTAATGTAACCGCTTCGGGTGAGTTTGCGATGCTTTGTAAAGAGATTGGTGCTAAATTTGTTTTTTATTCAACTGACTTAGTATATGATGGTAATTGCGGACCTTATAGAAAAACAGATTCTCCCCTCAATCCTATTTCTCTTTATTCACAATCAAAACTTCGTGCAGAAAAATTAATTCAACAAGTTGGGGGTAATTATTCTATCTTGCGAATTGCTCTATCCTACGGTGAATCGGGGAATGGACAGAAAAACTTTTTCGAATTTATGGTCGAATCTCTCTCCTCTGGAAAACCAATTTCGGTGTTTTCAGACCAATTCAGAACCCCTCTAAACGCCCATGAAGCACCAAAAGCAATAAAACACTTGTTAGATAACGATTGGGATGAAAATATTTTAAATTTGGGAGGATATGAAAGGATGTCGAGATTTGATATGGCACACACAATAGCTGAGGTAGGCGGGTTTGATAAGGGGCTTATAACTCCGCAATTACTCTCAGAGACTACATTATCCATTGCCAAAGATGTTTCAATGAATATGGACTATTTAAAAAATTCAGGATTTGCCTTTTCAACTTTGGAAGAGTTTAATAAGAACTATATTTTACGGCTCAAGAGGTCTTAAAACCATAATTCCTTTGTTTTTTCTGCCTCCTGATATGTAATCACCTAAAGTACTTTCGGATATTTGCACTTTTTTCCCTGCCATAGGTGCGTGCATAAAATACGTTTTACCGTTTCGTTTAACAGCAATGCCAACATGATTAACATCAACACCACTAATAGTGCTCGTTATTGCAATAAGATCACCTGCTTTAATGCGATCCTCAGCTTGCTCAATTTTGGAAACAGGAATATGATAATACTCACGTTGTTTTATTGAGTTTTCAATTTCCTTTATTTTCTCAACTAATGCAGGTTTATTTTTGAGACGTTTGTATAATTCTGGTTTTTCCGACATAATATTAGCGTTAAACACTATTCTCTCACCGCCCAAACTCTTGGTTACGTCTGCAACTATACCTTTTTTTACATTGTCTGTTACCCAATCACTCGTATAATGCAATCTGGATACATATCCATCAAGTACACCGCCCCTATAACGAATTGCTGTAAGTTCATTTACAAGTGTTTGTTCATCAAGTTTACCTTTTTTAAGTGCTCTCGCTAAGGCTAAGGATGTCTCCATAAAAGTGGTGCAATCAAGTCCTGAAAGGTTTACAATTAACTTTTCTTCGTCGCCTACTTCCAATGTGTGCGCTACGTATTCGGTTCCAATAAAATATTTTCCCGCTTTGGCAACAACTTCACCAATATCTTCGCTTGCAGTATTCTCATTTTTGTTGATAAAATCACGCAAGACTATTTTATCTTTTTCATTAAAAATCTGTGCGGTTAACATCTCGGCTAACACAAAAAATAAGAAAATAATTAACGATGCTTTTTTCATTTTAAAACTCATTTGGTGATATAGTTGGAATTGCGCCCTCATAATTGGTATCAAAAACTTCAACATTCGAAAATCTACCAAATTCCTTGTCGAAGTTAAGCGAAACTTCGCCTGTTGGCCCGTTTCTGTGTTTTGCAATTATGATATTGGTTTTTCCCTTATCGCGCATACGTTCTTCTTCCGTACGGGCATAGTACTCGGGTCGGTGTATAAACATCACAACGTCAGCATCCTGCTCAAGTGAGCCCGATTCGCGGAGATTGCTCAATGCAGGTCGCTTATCTTTATCCTGTTCTACAGCGCGGTTTAACTGTGCAAGAGCAATTACCGGTATTTCCAACTCTTTTGCGAGAGCCTTTAATGATTGTGATATTATTGAAATTTCTCTTTCACGACTTTCAACTTTCGATGGCCCCTTCACAAGTCCGATATAATCAACAAATACAGCTTTAATATCTTTTTCTTTTTTCAAACGACGTGCTTTGGCACGTATTTCGAGAATATTCTGCGATGGAGTATCGTCTATATAAATAGGTGCTTTTATTAATCTGCCGGCAACTGTTGGTAATTTTGCTTGTTCTTCTTTAGTCATTCTGCCGGTTCTCACATTTTGCGAGTTTATCATTCCTTCGGAACAAATAAGACGAGTAACTAACTGGGGTGTTGACATTTCAAGAGAAAAGAAAACCAATGATTGGTGCTTCTCTACTGCCGCAAAACGTGCAAAAGCTAATGCCAAAGCGGTTTTACCCATTGAGGGGCGTGCAGCTAAAATAATAAAATCTGATTTTTGAAATCCACCGAGAATGTCATCTAAATCAATATAACCAGTTGGAACTGCCGTTGTTTCAAGCTTACGCAAATGAACTTGCTCGATATGTTGCAAAACAGTGCGAACAGCGGACTGCATATCTTCATAGGTTCGCTTGGAAAAAATCATAGAAAGGTCTAACATTCGTTGCTGACCTAAATCCAATAAATCTTTTGCATCCAGTTCTTGTTGATAGGCTTTACTTGCAACCTCGTTTGAAATAGATATCATTTTTCGATAAACATATTTTTCAAGCAAAATATTGGCGTGGGGTACAATGTTAGCCGCACTGGATATATTCTGTGCAAGAGAGGAAACATACCGAGCACCACCCGCTTCATCCACTTTACCCATACGGGTGAGTTCAGTGTAAACTGTTACAGCATCAATTGGCTGACCGGTTCGTTGCAAATTTATTATTGCCTGGAATATTAACTTGTGTGCGGGAACATAAAAATGGTCTTCAGCAAGAACTTCTTCCACATGTGTGGCGGCCTCGGGGTCAATAAGTAACCCACCTAATACTTGTCTTTCAATCTCTACCGCATTTGGAGGTACTATCTCACCACTTCTACCTGATATTTGTTCCATTTTTTGCCTCTCCTCTATTTATTTTCGCCCGGGAACGTTTGGTTGTAAAGAGTACGCAACATTTTCACGTCCTCCCAGGTATCTTTTTTCCAATTGGGATTTCTTAATAACGCAGCCGGGTGGTACGTTACAAGAACTGTAGCTCCAAATTTTTCAAATGTTTTTTGGCGCATACTGCCTAATGTACCTTTGGTTTCAAGTATCGCCTGTCCTGAGGTGCTACCAAGACACAAAATAAATTTTGGTTTGATTAGCTCAATTTGTTTATGAAGATAGGGGATGCATTCTTCCATTTCTTCAGATGCCGGAACTCTATTGCCGGGAGGCCTACATTTTACAATATTAGCAATAAATACTTCTTCTCTGGAAAAGTTTATAGCTTTTAATATATCGGTAAGCAATTTTCCTGCTCTGCCTACAAAAGGTAGCCCTTGCTCATCCTCATCCGCTCCTGGTCCCTCACCAATAATCATAAGTTTTGCTTCGGGATTTCCTGTGCCAAATACTAATTTATTGCGTGTTTTACTTAATGCACAGTTTTCGCAGTTGTGTATATAATTATAGAGTTCCTCAATGGATTTACTACCACTCCATTGGGTGTCTTTTTTCTTTGCTTTCATCGGTTTCTCATTTACTACATTAGGTGTGGATATGATATTTGGTGCAACCTCTTGTTTAATGGGTTGCGGTGGGGGCTGAGTTAATGAGTTAGATGCTAATTCTTCTAAGATTTGTGTTAGTGATTGCGTATTTTCAAAAAGAACATCGCCAAAGATTTCTTTTTGCAGAATTAGTGCATTTTTAATTTGCTCTTTAATTTCATTGCTCACGTGATCTTTCCCACAATTTCATCAAGTATGCAATGAGCTACTGCAAATTTACTCTGTAAGGGGTAATGCTTTTCGCTACCCTCTTTATCAATAATGGTTATAATATTGGTATCCACTTCGAAACCACTACCTTTATGCTCCAACGAGTTTAATACAATCATATCTAATCGTTTTTTTGTTATTTTCTTCAGAGCATTTTCCCTGGCATTCTCGGTTTCAAGTGCAAAACCCACAAACAACTGTCCTTCTTGCTTGGTAAGGCCAGCTAAAATATCAGGATTCTCCACCAATGCAATGGATTCTAAATGTTGTTCTTTTTTAATTTTGTTTTCTGCTAGAATTTCGGGACGGTAATCTGCCACAGCAGCCGACATAATTAAAACATCGTTCTCTGAGCAGTGCCTTTGTACAGCTTCATTCATATCACGGGCACTTCTCACTGCTACGGATTTGATACCTTGATAAATTGGTACCGAAATGGGACCATGAATCAATGTAACATCTGCACCTCGTAACAATGCCGCGGTTGCAATATTTACTCCCATTTTTCCGCT
>CALKUG010000438.1 GCA_937996765.1 uncultured Ignavibacteria bacterium | reverse complement strand
TGTTTGTGAATGTGTTTATTTCCCCCGGTGTACCTGCCGGCCGCCAAATGATGCGTACAAGCTATATGGCAAGCCACGAGGAAGAACATTTGGACTTTATTGTTTCTACCTTCCGCAAGGTTGGTAAAGAATTTGGTCTGATTTCTTAAACAACAAACCCCATTAATATCAAAAAAGCCGTGTTGTACACGGCTTTTTTTTATGTGAGAAGTACTGTTAATAGTACAAAAGTAAAAAACAGTACCACGAGTCCGACAATGCGGGTGGTCTCTTCATGTGTCAATTCACGACGTTCTCTATCCATTGGTTTACGCTCTTCTTTTTTCATACTTATACGCCATTTTTTACTTTACAAAATTAAGTTTTGCTTAGCACAATTATCGTTAAGTAAAAGTTAAGTTTATATGTGCCAACTCACAATATGACGTCCATCACATTGCAGCCTTTAATTACTCATCTTTTCCGGTTATAAGGCGTGTTCCTTGTTTGAATGTTATGTAAAACCATACCCACTCAGCCATAACTTTAAATCTGTTTCTAAAGCTAATCAAGAAGAAAACGTGAATAAACGACCACATTAACCAGGCAATAAATCCCGAGAACTGAAATCCTTGTATGTTTGCAATAGCGCGCGCTCTGCCAATAGTAGCCATGCTCCCCTTATCGAAATAGGAGAATTTCTTCCGTTTTTCAACGGGAGCATCCTTTTTGAGTAGTGCTCCCACATATTTACCCATTTGCATTGCAACGGGACACGTACCTGGTAGTGTGCTCCCATCCTTGGTTGCATAGCTTGCACTATCGCCTAAAACAAATATTTCGGGGTGTCCTGGTATGCTGAGGTCTTCACCAACAACAGCTCTACCCATTTTGTCTGTTTCTGTATTTAATTGTTTAATCAGAGGTGAAGCTTGGTTACCGGCAGCCCAAATAATATTCTTAGTGGGGATTTCGCCGGCACTGGTTTGAATACTTTCTGAAGTAATTCCTGTAACCATACTATTCAAAAGGACTTCAACCCCCATACTTCTCAAACTGCTTAAAGCATCCTCCGAGAGGTGCTCTGAATATGCTGTTAAAATTCTTGATGCGCCTTCAACAAGAATTACACGGGTATCTTCTGGGGTAATTCTCTTGAAATCATTAACAATGGTTTGTTTTGATATTTCGGCAATTGCGCCCGCCATCTCAACACCGGTAGGACCTCCGCCAACAACAACAAAAGTGAGGAATTTTTTACGCTCTTTTTCGTCTTCTATTTTGTCGGCAGCTTCAAATGAACTAAGTGTATTTTCACGGATACGGAGGGCGTCGCGTAGTGTTTTTAATCCGGGAGCATGCTCCTCCCATTGGTCGTTACCAAAATACGAGTGGCGTGAGCCGGGAGCAAGTACCAACATATCATAAGGGTAATTACCCGAGTCGGTTATTACTTCACGTTTTTGTTTGTCTATGGCAAGAACTTCAGTAAGTCGCACATCAATGTTCTCTTGGTTTCTGAAGACTGCACGGATGGGGTAGGCAATATCCGCGGGCGATAGAGCCGCAGATGCAACCTGATAAAGAAGTGGTTGAAATAAATGGTGGTTGGTTTTGTCTAATACTAACACATCGTGTTCGCTCCCTTTTAGTGCTTTTGCGGTTTCTAACCCTGCAAATCCTGCACCTACAATAACTATTTTTTTACCTTTTTTCATCGTCGTCTCGTTGTTTAATTGAGAAATTTTTCTCGATTCTATTTATTTAAACAACAATATTACACAAAACGTGCCCTCTATCGAGAAAAATTTCTCTAATAGACTCTTTTTCTCAATAGAAGGCCAATATATTGATTAAGCGGTAAGCCTTAGTTTTACTTTGAGTAAAACAATTCGGCTCCCGGTCCAATTGGTAACTCAAATACTACCCAAATCACAAATAACAAAACCCATCCAACAAAAAAGAAAAACGAATAAGGTATCATAGTTGAGATAAGAGTCCCTATACCTGCTTTTGGCTCGTAACGTTGCACTAAAGCAATGATTAGAGCAAAATAGGACATCATAGGGGTTATCACGTTAGAAACGCTGTCACCCACGCGATAAGCCGCTTGAGTAAGTTCAGGCGAGTAGCCTAACAGCATAAACATTGGTACAAAGATAGGAGCCATTATCGCCCATTTAGCGGATGCCGAGCCAATTAAAAGGTTGATGGATGAAGAGATAAGTATAAAGAGTACGAATAAGGGAATGGTTCCTATATCAATAGATTTCAGAAGCTCCGAGCCCTTGATCGCCATTACTGCCCCGAGGTTAGTCCAGTTGAAATAAGCAACAAACTGAGCAGAAAAGAAAACTAATACTAAATAAGATCCCATAGTTGCCATGGATTTACTCATACCGCTAATAATTTGCTCGCTATTTTTGAAAGTACGCGCACCATAACCATAAGCTGCGCCAAGCAATGCTCCACCCATAAAAATGTAAGCAACTATGCTATCCATAAAAGGTGATTTTAACAAATCAAATGTTTTAGGGTCGCGTAAAAATCCGTTTGTGGGAACCGTACCGGCAAGCAGAAAAGCAGTCACTAAAACTCCCATTACAACGGCATACCACAATCCTTTTTTCTCTTCCGGTTTTAACGGAGAGATTTCCGTGGCTTTTTCAGGTCCGTCGTATAACCCCAATTTGGGAACAACAATTTTCTCAGTCACCCACCAACCTATTCCGGTAATCAAAAACGTTGAGACAAAAAAGAAGTAAAAGTTAGCCATAGCGTTAACGGTTACTGTAGGATCTATTAGATGAGCAGCTTCCTGTGTTAAACCTGCAAGAAGAGGGTCAATGGTGCCTAAAAGCAAATTAGCGCTGTAACCACCCGAAACACCTGCAAAAGCAGCTGCCAAACCTGCAATAGGGTGTTTACCCACAGCAAGGAATATACCTGCCGAAAGGGGTATTAAAAGAACGTAACCGATTTCAGAAGCTGTATTGGAAATAACACCTGCAAAAACCACTACACCCGTTAATAGACTACGGGGAGATTTAAGAACAAGTAATTTCAGAGATGTGGAAATGAGTCCGCTCGCCTCGGCAACTCCGATACCAAGCAATGAGACAAGCACGGTACCCAAGGGAGCGAAGTTGGTAAAGTTTCTAATCATTTCGGTGAACATTCTGTTCATACCCTGTATTGAGAACAAGCTCACCACTTCTATTTCTTTACCGGTTCCCGGGTGAACTGCCGAAACTCCAAACGAAGCAACTATTCCGCTCAGAGCTATAACGCCCAAAGAAAGAACTAAAAACAGAATACTTGGATTTGGTAACTTATTCCCGGCCCATTCAATTGCGTGCAAAAAACGCTGAATTGGCGATTTTTTATCATTGTTCTCTTGTAAACTCATCTCAATCCTTTC
>CALKUG010000437.1 GCA_937996765.1 uncultured Ignavibacteria bacterium | reverse complement strand
CATAACTCAAAGTTTGAACCGTAACACATAAATATACAAAAAAAAGGGACTCATAAGTCACGCCTAACCTACGTGGAATTGGGAGCCGGCGAACGTTACTTTTAGAAGCTTTTTATTATGGAGGGAAAATGCTTTCCCTCTTTATGGTTATAGCCATACAAACTACTTGCTTTACTATGGTTATATCCATATATTTACACAACAAATTTATGGATATAACCTTAAGATGAGTATGAACAAAAAACTGCAAATAGAGCAATTGGATAGAAAAGTAAGTCGGCTTGGTGCACTCTTGGATTATCAACAACCGCCTAAAGGGTGGATAAACACAATCCGAGTATCATTAAATATGTCTTTACGTCAATTAGCCGAGCGAATGGGTAAAACACCTGCAACCGTTAAAGAAATAGAATTACGCGAGCAAAAACAAAGCATAACAATCAAAAAAATGGTTGAAATTGCCGAGGCACTCGATTGCAAATTTGTTTACGGAATTGTACCCAAAGAAGGCACTTTCGCAGATATGGTAGAAAAAAGAGCAGAAGAAATTGCAACGGAGATTGTGCAACGTTCATCAAACTCTATGGCACTCGAAGATCAAGAAAACACAACTACCCGCATTCAGCAAGCCATCTCCGACCGAGTGCAACTCCTTAAACTCCAAATGCCTAGATGTTTTTGGGACCAATCTCTTAAGTAATAGAACGTATAACTTAAATTATCAGCCATTAATCTTATTTGCAAAAAGTTGAAATTGCAACTATTATACACAGCATATATTTTTAGGGTTTACTTTTCGAGCTTATAGGCTAAAGTACTTAATACCCCGACTGAAATTTTGAACTGAGGTAAAAATAGTTTTTAGAGAGTATTTACCGAAAAAAGATCGCTAAAATAATCAATACAAAGCCAACTGCTAAATAAATTTTTATATTTAATGCACTTCCCGCATTTTCTTCGCTTGTTGCTAATGTATTCTGCTTCAACTCAACTTTTTCCAATCTTTCCTCAAGCGCCCGAGTACTTGATTCGTGCATACGATTTTGTTCTTGAAATAAAGCATTCACAGATTCTTTAAATTTCGAAAACTCATTCATGTTTTGCGTGTACAGAGTTTGCAATTCAACATTAAGATTTTTGAAATCTTCTTTATTTGATGAAAAATTTTCGTTGATTTCGACAGTTAAATCAGCCTGTGTTGTATTTAGCTTAGTTTCGAAATTTTCCTGTGTGCTGTTTAATTCAGTGCTAAGCCTTACTATCCCATCGTGCATTTTTTTCATTTCTTGACTGTTTATGTCAAACGCTTGAGAAACTTTTTCCTCAATTAATGAGAATTTATCGTCAATTAATTCAATTAAACCATCCTTTGTTGACTTTAACTTCTCTTCGAGGTTTTCCTCCAATTCTCCTAACTCTCTCAATTTACTATTAATAG
>CALKUG010000436.1 GCA_937996765.1 uncultured Ignavibacteria bacterium | reverse complement strand
CAAAACTCTCAGAAAAATTATGTGACCATAATCAATAATTTGATGCATTTATTCAATACTCCAAAAATAATTTCAGAAAATTTTTAGAATTGGTTTAATGGGGAGGCAATAAGTTTTAATTTTGTAGCTTATAGAAATGTTTTTTAAAGATTTAGTTTGATGAGACTTACGGACATAATATGACAAAAGAAAAAGTTGCGATTTATCCGGGAACATTTGATCCGATTACCAATGGACATATAGATATCATTCATCGGGCTGCTGAGTTATTTGATAAAGTTATTGTTACAGTTGCCATAAATCTGGCTAAAAATCCCTTGTTTTCAACCGAGGACAGGATAAAATTTATTGCTGAAAGTGTGAAGGATTATCCCAATGTTTCTGTGGATTCTTTTAACGGACTTGTAGTTGATCATGCTCATCAATGTGGTGCCATTGCGATTATTCGTGGTTTGCGAGCTTTGAGTGATTTTGAATATGAGTTTCAGATGGCGTTAATGAATAGAAAATTAGCAGAAGATATCACAACGGTATTTTTGATGCCCAATGAAAAATACACCTATCTGAACTCCACAATAGTTAGGAGTCTTGCACAGTTTAATTGTGATATTAATGATTTTGTTACAGAATGTGTACAAAAAGCGTTGGTTGAAAAGTTTAAAAAATAGCGGTTAAGAGTATGCTTAACCTAAAAAAGTAGAAAGGCAAAAAAATGAGTTCTTATTCGGATTTAGTGCTCTCTGTGCAAGAGAGTACAACTTTAGCAATAACAGCGTTAATTAAAAAATTAAAAGCTGAAGGAAAAGATGTACTCAGCTTTAGCGCAGGAGAACCAGATTTCCCCACACCTGAATACATTAAAGAAGCTGCCATTGCTGCAATAAACAGTAATTTTACCTACTATACACCTAATGAAGGCTATGCAGATTTAGTTAAGGTAATAATTCAAAAGTTTAAAAATGATAATGATTTAGAATTCGAGCCTAAAAACATTATAGTCTCCAACGGAGCTAAACATAGCATTTACAACTTACTCATGGCTCTCTGCAATCCCGGGGATGAAGTGATTTTTCAATCTCCGTATTGGGTAAGCTACCCTGAAATGGTAACACTTGCACAAGCTAAATCCGTTATAATACCTGCTGATGTTTCAACAGAGTTTAAGGTAACCCCTGAACAGCTTAAAGCAGCAATTACCCCTCGCACTAAAGTGTTTTTATTAAATTCTCCCTCCAATCCAACAGGTGCTGTTTACACGGAGGAAGAAATACGAGCATTGGCCGAAGTGTTAAAGGGTACAGGCATCTGGGTAATTTCTGATGAAATTTATGAACGGATTACTTTTGATGGATATAAGCACTTTTCGATTGGTTCTTTACCCGAGATGAAAGATCAAACAATAACTGTTAATGGAGTCAGTAAAGCGTATTCAATGACCGGATGGCGTATTGGTTATGCGGGAGGACCTGAAAAAGTTATTAAACTTGCTCGCAATTTGCAGAGTCATTCAACTTCTAATGCATCTTCAATATCTCAAGCGGCAACAAAGATTGCTCTCGAAAAAGAACATACCACTAATGATATTAAAAATATGGTTGAGCAATTCAATATTCGTAGAGATTATGTAGTGAAACGCTTTAATGAGATTGAAGGCGTGGTTTCGCCTACTCCTCACGGAGCGTTTTATGTTTTCCCTGATTTTAGTGCGTTTTATGGTAAATCTTACAATGGATTTACCGTATCAGATAGTACAACTTTATGCCAATACTTATTGAATGAGTCGTTGGTAGGTTTAGTACCGGGTGCAGCTTTTGGAGCGGATAAGTGTGCTCGACTTTCCTATGCATGTGCTTTTGAGCAACTTGAACAGGGTTTGCAACGCATATCCGAAGGGTTATCTAAACTCAAATAGTGCTTTGAGAGAGCCGGTGCTTAAATATTTCTTGCATAGAGTTCAGTTTTGGAACTGTATAGCCAAAAAATATATTGTTTAATTTAGATATTTATTAAGTTTCATGACTTGCTTGTTTTGTTTTTGATTGTTCCTTAAGAAAGGTTAACTCCAATGAACTTTCTCGATAAAATTTCCATGAAGGTGGAGCAGTGGCGTGAGGAGTCCGCCAGTTTGGTAAAAGACCACGGAAACCATCAGGTTTCGACGGTTTCTATTTCACAGGTCTTTGGAGGTATGCGTGGTGTGAATGCATTACTGTGCGATACCTCGGAAGTACCTATGGATAAAGGACTTATTATTCGTGGACACTACCTAAAAGATCTCACCGAAAGAGCGCCGGTTGAAGTGTTTTATTTACTTCTAACAGGCGATCTCCCCAATGAAGAAGAATACAAAGAGTTTTCGTACAATTTACGCGTAAGAAAGTTCGTTCCTTTCTATGTTTGGGAAATGCTTAAATCAATGCCTAAAGATTCTCATCCGATGACAATGCTCTCTATGGCTGTGCTTTCGATGCAACGTGAATCTATTTTTGCGAACCGCTACTTTGAAGGTGCTTCCAAACACGACTATTGGAAATATGCTCTCGAAGATGCTATGAATATTGTTGCAAAGCTCCCTTCTATAGCAGCATCAATTTATCGCTTGCGTTTTAATAAAGGTGAGTTGATTCAGCCTGATCCCAATATGGACTTAACCGCTGATTTTGTACATATGTTAGGACTCGACGATAGAAACAAAGAGTTCTACAATTTTATGCGCTTGTTTTTAGTAACACACTCCGACCACGAAGGCGGTAACGTAAGTGCATTTACCAATACCGTTGTTAGTTCAGCCCTAAGCGACCCCTATTATTCTGTTTCAGCAGGGTTAAACGGTCTTGCCGGCCCATTACACGGTTTAGCAAACCAAGAATCAATTCGTTGGGTACTTGGTGTTATGGCTAAATACGGTGGTAACCCATCGCGTGATCAGATTCGTGAGCATGTAATTGAAACAATTGCATCCGGAAGAGTAGTACCCGGTTATGGACACGCAGTACTTCGTGTTGAAGATCCTCGTTTTACTGCTTTCTACAATTTTGCTAAACAAAACTGTATGGAAGACCCTGTGGTACAAACGGTTGATCATTTATACAACGTTGTTCCGGATATTCTTAAAACTATCGAAAAAATTAAGAACCCTTATCCAAACGTTGATGCTATTACCGGTTCGTTATTATATCACTACGGTATCAAAGAGTTTTCGTATTACACTGTAATATTTGCACTCAGCAGAGCTATTGGCTTAGCCTCGCAAGCAGTAGTTAACAGAGCAATTGGAAATCCGTTAACTCGTCCTAAATCGGTTACTAGTGTATGGCTTAAAAAAGCTGTCGAGGAACCACATTTAGCAGAAAAAATGGAAGAATAGTATTAAGAATCCGGAGTTGCTCCGGATTTTTAATTTTTATGAAATTAGAGTAATTCAATTCAGATTGATTGTAGGAAAAAGTAATGAGTATTTTAGTTGACAAAAAAACTCGTGTAGTAGTTCAAGGGATAACGGGAAGTGAAGGTTCATACCACACCAAGGCAATGGTTGAGTATGGAACTAAGGTTGTTGCAGGTGTTACACCGGGAAAAGGTGGTACTGAGTTTGAAGGTATTCCTGTTTACAACACAGTAAAAGAAGCTGTAAAGGCGCAAAAAGCAAATGCTTCAATAATATTTGTTCCGGCTGCTTTTGCTGCTGATGCCATTCTTGAATCGGCTGATGCAGGTGTTAAGTTAGTAATATGCATTACCGAAGGCGTGCCCGTTAATGATATGATCAATGTTTATAACTCTATCAAGGGTAAAGATGTTGTTCTTATTGGACCTAACTGTCCGGGAGTTATTTCGCCAGGTATGGGTAAGATGGGTATAATGCCCGGATTTATTCATAAAAAAGGACGTATTGGAGTTGTATCACGCAGTGGAACGCTTACCTACGAAGCTGTTAAACAATTAACAGATTTGGGTATAGGGCAATCAACTTGTGTTGGCATAGGTGGTGACCCTGTTATTGGTTCCGGTTTTGTTGATATTCTCAAAATGTTTAATGAAGACCCAGATACCGATGGTGTTATCATGATTGGTGAAATTGGAGGTTCGGCAGAAGAAGAAGCTGCTACCTATGTGAAAAAGAATATGACAAAACCCGTTGTTGGCTTTATTGCAGGTAGAACAGCACCTCCCGGCAGAAGAATGGGACATGCAGGCGCTATTATTTCGGGTGGTAAAGGTACCGCGGATGAAAAAATGGCTTCAATGAAAAAAGCGGGTATTTTTGTAGTTGAAACCCCGGCTGAATTAGGGCTTACCATGCAAAAAGCTCTTGCTGCTAAATCAGCACCTGAAAAAAAGGCCCCTGCCAAAAAAGTTGAAACTAAAAAAGCTGATGCTAAAAAAGCAGTTAAACCTGCTGAAAAAAAAGTGACAGTAAAAGCTAAACCGGCTCAGGGTAAAGTTGCCCCAGTAAAAAAGACAGCTAAACCGGCCGCGAAAAAAGCAAAGAAATAAATTATAATTAATTGAATACTCCCCTCGACATTTACCAAATGTTCGAGGGGTTTTCTTTATTAAACAAATCAAAAGGAAACAACCTTGAGTAACAAAACTCTCGCAATCATTAAACCTGATGCAGTTAAAGCAAATAATATCGGTGAAATTATTACCATGATTACCAAAGCAGGATTTACAGTTCGTGCTATGCGCCTTACACAAATGAGTAAAGCTTCAGCAGAAGCATTTTATAGTGTACACAAAGAACGTCCTTTTTTTGGTGAATTAGTTGAATTTATGACTTCGGGTCCATGCGTGCCTATATATCTTGAAAAAGAAAACGCTGTTGCTGATTACAGAAAATTAATTGGTGCTACCGATCCAGCTCAAGCAGAAGAGGGAACAATCAGAAAACAATACGCAACAAGTAAGGCTCTTAATGCAGTACACGGTTCTGATTCTGATGAAAACGCTGAAATTGAGATTGCCCATTTTTTCTCACGCGATGAGAGAGCTTCTCTTTACGGAGCATAATGAAGCTTAAACGTTGGACTCAAAAAAGCAGCAAAACTGTTATGCAAAACAGTTATTGGTCATATAATGTTGATGAGTTCTCGATTGAAAATTCTGTTGATGGGGAGTATCATTATGTGCATACTCCCGGTTCAACAATGGTGATACCCCAGACCTCAGCAGGAAAATTCCTGTTGGTGCGACAATTTCGTTATCTCAATCAAAGGGAAAGTTGGGAATTCCCTTGTGGAGGGGTTAAGCCGGGGTTACCAAGCATTGTAAATGCTTTGAAAGAATTGAGGGAGGAAACAGGGTTTAGTGCAGGCAAAATTAGTTACTTGGGATTTTTTTCACCATTTACCGGTGCAGCAGATGAACTTTGTATGGTTTATAGAGCTGAGAACCTTATTTACTTGCCACTTACCCCCGACGAAACGGAAGATTTTGAAGTGAAGGAGTTCTCCGGTTCAGAAATACGCGCAATGATTAAAAACAATGTCATCTGGGATGGATTAACGCTCTCTGCGTTTGCACTTGCATCTGAGTTGATTTAATATAACTTTTATTTGGTATCTTGAAGAGTTATGAATACAATTATTCGCTATTTGATGTTACTCGTTTTTCTGGCACATACCGTTTTGCTTTCTCAAATTAAAACGGGTGCTGAAACTTTTATGCGCTACCCAAGAAAGTATTTAAACGAAAAATCGGTTGCAGTAGTAACTAATCATACAGGTTTGTTACCAAACGGCGAGCATATCGTTGATTCTTTAGTTCGGGTAAAAACAGTTTCGGTTAAAGCGTTGTTCGCCCCTGAACACGGAATCCGTGGAAATGCACCTGCAGGTTCTAAAATTCAAAACAGCATAGATAGCCTGACAGGAATACCCGTTTATTCCCTTTACGGAAACACCCTTAAACCTACCAAAGAAATGTTAGAAGGCATTGATGTTGTTGTGTTTGATATGCAAGATGTTGGCGCCAGATTTTATACTTACATATCAACAATGTTCTATGTTATGCAGGCATGTGCGGAACAAAACAAGAAGTTGTATGTTTTAGACCGTCCAAATCCCCTCGGCGGAGAGTATATCGCAGGACCCATTATCAAAAAAGAATTAGAATCGTTTGTGGGAATTGCACCGATACCCATTGCACACGGAATGACCATTGGTGAACTAGCAATGATGTTTAACGATGGACTATTACCCAACGGACTAAAAGCTAATTTAGAAGTTATTCCAATGTCGGGGTGGAAGCGTTCCATGATGTTCGAGCAAACCGGATTAAAATGGATTCCGCCTTCACCAAATCTTCCACATACTGAATCTGCATATATCTACCCCGGAACATGTTTCTTAGAAGGGACTAATATTTCAGAAGGGCGGGGAACCGAAAGTCCTTTCCTCACTTTTGGAGCACCTTTTATAAATACTGTAGATTTGCTTGCACTGTTAAAAGAATATGGCACTCCCGGAATTACATTCGAAGAAGTTGAGTTTACTCCGCAGGATATACCGGGAAAGGCATCGAACCCAAAATTTAAAGGCAAAAAGTGCTTTGGATTAAAGGCTTCGGTTAAAAATCCTTCGGTTTCTAATCCCGTTTATTTTGGGGCGAAATTGATTTTAGCTCTGTACAAACTATATCCTGATAAATTTAAATTCAAAGATTTAACTTTTGATAGATTGTGGGGAGATAAGCTAATACGCCAAATGATGATTGCCGGTAAGGTCCCCGTTGATATCAGGAACTATTGGCAGGAAGATTTTAATAAATTTAAGGAGCAGAGGAAAAAATATCTGCTTTATCAGTAAACTCTCGAAAAAACAAGTTATTTTTGCAACTAATGTTTATCATAAGGAATAAAATGAAATATCTTTTTTTGTCTGTTGTATTTTTGTTAACCATAACAACAGCGTTTGTTGGATGTGGGGATTCATCAGACCCTGCTAATAATCAAGTAACGATGAACTATGATAGTACTCAACTAAAGAGTAAGGCAGTAGGTCCTCTCGAAAAACCCATTACACTCAAATACGCTCTTAAAAAAGACGAAGTTTATAATTATCTACTTACAACTGTAACTACTGAGAAGCAGATAAACACCATGGGCGACTCAAGCGTTGCTCGTGAAGTTAAAATGACAAAGAGTCAATACGTTTCAGTAACGGTAAAAGAAGTAGAAGCAAATGGAGTTTTTGAAGTTTCGGTTCATCTCAAAAAAGTTAAAATTGAGTATAGCGATGGACAGCAAACTATAAAGTTTACCACAGGTGAAAAAGCTGATTCTTCAACAGAGAAACAATTCGTAAACCTTGGCGCTCTTACTTCAGCACCTTTTTCCGCTCGCGTTTCTGAAAGAGGTGAGATAAAAGAACTCTACCGTGTAGATGATATTTTTACAAAATTAACTGAAGCTTTGGGAATTAAAGATTCACTTACAGCAGCTGAAACTTCGCAGTACAAGGAACAATTAGTTCAATCAGAATTAAAACCTTTAGTAGCTGCAATTTTTAAGCCGCTACCTGAGAACGCAATTGGTCAAGATCAAACTTGGGATAACACCCCTCAGCCATTAACCAACCAGGTATTTACCCTTGCTACAAAGCTCATTTATACTGCAAAAGAAATGCAGGAATATAAAGGCGATATGTTGTTATATGTTAAAGGCAGTATTGAACAGCAAGCAGAAATTAATCCTGAAGCTACAAAAGCAGGGTTGATTGTGGATGTTCCAAAAGTTGTTGCTGATGCCGATTTGTATTTTAACGTTGATAGAGGCGTGTATCAAAAATCGCTTGCTAAAACCTCATTTAACGCAGGTGTTTCACAAAAAGCACCAACACCTCAAGGTGTAATGACGGTATCACAGAAACAATCATCGGTCTCTGTGAATATTTTAGAACTAATGAATTAGCTAATAGTTCATTGTTTTGATTTTAAAAAAGGCGGTCAGTTTATCTCACCGCCTTTTTTTATGTAGTAATTTTCCGAACAACTATCCTTCCGCCTTCTACCTGATATACTGTAATTCTTTCGCCAACAGAAATATAATCACCCTCAGTAACTACATCGTATCTCTTATCTTCAATAAGAACCGTTCCAGCGGGTCTTAAATCCGTAATTGCTTTGCCTTCTTTATTTAAAAGATACTGGAAATCGGGGTGGGAGAGAAACCCTTCCTGTTTTTCTTCCGTATCCTCAAGAATAAAGGTCTTAAAGAGTGGTGATTTGATAAGTAAGATTATTAAACCTATAGCTATAACAACAATTGCAAGAAAGATAAAAATATTCCTGTTTTAATTACAATTTTGTGACAATGATTTTACTGCCTTCTACTGCAATTACTGTAATTGCAGCATCCTTTTCGAGAAAATCCCCTTGTGAAACAACGTCCATTCTTTTTCCATCGATAACAGCTATACCAGCCGGACGAAGCGGGGTGGAGCAAATGCCTTCTTTACCAACTAAGAAAGAATAGTTTTCCGAAGAAACATATCCTTCTTCCGAACCAATGGAAGTCTCGAGTACCATAGTTTTAAATGTATGGGTCTTAGGAAGAAACTTATACAAAGCGAACATTGCTAACAAAGAAAGTGAAAGTGAGCTTCCTAACTGTATTAGGGCTGTATAGAGTAAATCAATATCGAATGCAATTTCCATATTGATTAGTGAGAGGAAAAGTCCTAAAATCATGAGTGCTACACCTATGATGCCGGGAATACCAAAACCCGGAATTACAAAAATCTCAACAATCAATAAAGAAACACCAATTACAAAAATAATTATCTCGTACCAAGCGGCTAAATCTAATATATAGGAAGAACCAAAAAACAGAACCAACGCAAAGACACCAACAAAACCGGCAACGCCCCAGCCCGGAGTTTTAATTTCGGTGTATAACCCAATTGTTCCTAACAATATAAGAATTGATGAAACTACAGGATTATTCAAAAAGCGTACGAATTTTTCTGCCCATCCAATTTCAACTGTGGTAATGGTTGCGTTTTTATAACCAAACGACTCAGCAACGTCTCTTAATGAATTTACTACAGTATCGGTAATTCCCCAGGTAAGAGCTTCTTCGGCAGTAAGTGTGACAAGCGTGGTACTATCATCCAGACCTTCTACAACAATTCTTTCATCAACCATTGCTTCGGCAACATGGACAGGACGCCCGTTTCTTTCGGCGGTTGAACGCATTTCTGAGCGCATATATGATTGATATTTTTCTGAGACTTTTTCTCCTTGTTCATTCACCACAGTGGATGCGCCAATACTTGAACCTGGTGCCATAGCTATATTTTTGCAAGCCAATGAGATTAAAGCACCGGCTGATATAGCTCGTTTGTTAACAAAAGCTGCGGTTGGAATTTTGCTATTGAGAATTGCATCTTTTATTTGTGTTGCGGCATCAACCCTGCCTCCAAACGTATTTATTTCAAAAATTATGAGTGATGCATTATTCTTTTCAGCTTCTGTAACAACTCGTTGCACAAAAGGCGCAAGCCCTAAATCGATTTCTTCGGAAATTTTTGCATGATAAACCGTTTTATTTTGGCCATAAACTACAATAGCAAATACTGAGAGAAAGCAAAAATATCTGATGAATAATTTCATAAATCTTAAATCCGTTTTCTTTATACTACTAATAACCGAAAAATTCTGGAAATAATTGTTTTTATGGCACTAATCACATGAATTGTTCGTTAAAGAGATAAAGTATTGTTAAATCATATTTTTTTAGTACAATTTGTATTGGATTTTCATATTTCTGATGATTTGGAGAAAAATAATGTTTCGATTTGAAAGATTTCGCTCATTTTCAGTTTTGAGCAGCACGTTAGTATTGGTTTTATTGCTCTCAAAGATACCTGCCGGTATTGATTTGGGATTTTTCCAAACAAAAGAGGTTAACTTTTTCTGGGATGTTATGTCCGATGAGGAAGTAACCTCCGAAGCATCAAAGCAGAATATTGTAACAAGTGCATCACTGTTTTCATTTTTCGAACCGGATGCAACTGTAAAAGTTACTTCGCTAACACTATCCGCTCCCGTTGCTCCTGCACAAGGAATAGTAAACTCAGGAAGTCTACGCCCATTCTATCAAGCTTTGAAAAGGGCTGGTAATGAACAAGTAAGAGTTGCTTACTTTGGTGATTCAGCATTAGAAGGTGATAATATTACAGCTGACATTCGTGCCATCTTTCAAGAAAAGTTTGGCGGCGAAGGTGTAGGTTTTGTTGCTATCACCGGTCAAGATGCACAGTTCAGAAGAACAATGAAAATGACATTCTCGAATGATTGGGATACTTATTCTATAACTGCTAAGCAAACGAAAACATACCAGTACGGTATTAACGGTGCAGTTTCTATTCCCAAATCAGGAAGTAGTTTTGCGAATTATGAAACCCAATGGGTTTATAAATCAATGAGAACTTACTCTCATGTACGCATCCTCTACAAAGCTAATTCTGCTACTTCTGTTAATTATTCATTTAACGGTGGTGCTTCGCAAAGTGTATCCTTACCTGGTGGTGGAGTTAAAGATGTTAAAGTTGCAGCTCCTGCTTCACCTAAATCTTTTCGTTTAACAGCTCCTTCGGCAGCAAATGCTGAGTACTACGGAGTAAGTTTTGAATCTGCAAAAGGTGTTGTTATAGATAACTTCCCGCTCCGTGGTAATACAGGAATGGGATTGAAAGATATTAACGTTAACCAGTTCAAGAGCTTTAATTCAATGTTTGGTTACGATTTAGTAGTTCTACAATTTGGTATGAATATCCTCGATGAAAATATTCGTGATTACAAAAAGTACGAAAACGATTTAATAGCAATGATTAACCACGTTAAAGCAGGTTTCCCAAATGCAGGTATTCTTGTGATTGGCGTAGGTGATAGAGCTCAAAAAAGAGGAACCCAACTTACAACACATGAGAACGTTCCCAAAGTTATGCAAGCTCAAAAAAATGCCGCCAACTCAACAGGTGCTGCTTTTTGGAGTCTGTTTGATGCAATGGGTGGAACCGGTTCTATGGTTCAATGGGTTAATGCAAGCCCGGCTCTTGCAACTAAAGATTACACACATTTAACTCTCGAAGGTTCAAAAAAGGTTGCTAACCTTATATCTGAAGCATTGATTTCCGAATCAACCAAATTTTAATCAAAGCGGACTATTAAAGTCCGAGGGTTTAATACTATGCAACATTCCCATAAAACAGAGTGGCAGATTTGGGAAGAACATGCTCTGCGCTCACCCGCAAAAGAAGCAATTGTTTTTAAGAAAGTTGGTGAGGAGGATGTCCGTTGGACGTTCTCCTCTCTTGTTTTAAGAGCAAACCAATATTCCAATTTATTACATTCCTTTGGTGTAAAACCCGGAGAAGTGTGTGCAATAATTATTAAGCACAACCCCGAGTTTTATCCCATTTACCTTGGTGTTGTTGGCCTTGGCGCAATACCTGCCGTTTTAGCTTATCCCAATCCTCGCTTGCATCCCGATAAATTCCGTTCAGGACTTTTGGGCATGACTCAACGTTCCGGTTTAGATTATATTCTGACAGAAAGCTCGTTGGAAGAAATACTACTACCCCTTATTAAGGACGAAAAAAGCACTGTTAAAGGTGTTTATTTCCCGATTGAAGTGGGTGGAGTAAACGATTTAAGTTCTGAGCCTATTCCCGAAATTGTGGCTATAAGAAACAACGTATCACCTGATGAGCCGGTTTTACTACAACACTCTTCGGGTACCACCGGATTGCAAAAGCCAATTGTACTCTCCCATAAAGCTGTGCTAACACACTGCGAGAACTATTATAAGGCTCTTGGAGTAAAAGCTGAGGACGATCATAAAGTTGTTAGTTGGTTGCCGCTTTACCACGATATGGGTTTAATTGCAGCATTTCACCTGCCTTTGGCATTTGGTATTCCTTCAATTCAGATTGACCCGTTTGAATGGGTTGTTGCGCCGATGTTATTGCTCGAGGCAATATCGCAGGAAAAAGCAACTCTTTGTTGGATTCCGAATTTTGCATTTAACATAATGGCAGATAAAATCGACGATGATGAACTTGACGGAATTGACCTCTCGTCAATGGCAATGCTTATGAATTGTAGTGAACCGGTGCGGTATGAAAGCCATAAACGGTTTCTTGCACGTTTTAAGCAATATGGATTTCGAGAAGATGCTCTTCATGCCTCATACGGAATGGCTGAAATTACCTTTTTACTCACCCAAACACGGCAAGGTCACGGTCCGGCACTGTTCTACGCTGATAGAGAACTATTGGCACAAGGTATTGTGAAAAAGGTAGAAGATCTGGATAAGGCAAGAATTTGTATGTCCTCCGGAGTATTGTTGCCGGGTTGCGATGCTAAGATTGTTGATGAACAATACAATGAAATCTCAAGTGATAGGGTAGGAGAAATTATTGTTCGCTCTGAAAGTATTTTCGATGGTTACAGAAATTATCCTGAAAAAACAGCAGAAGCATTTATAGATGGTTGGTACAAATCCGGAGATTATGCTTTTGTGGTTGATGGTGAATTTTTTGTGATAGGCAGAAAAAAGGATATCATTATTGTTGCCGGAAAAAACATTTACCCCGAGGATTTGGAAGATACTGTTTCGGGAATAGATGATGTATTACCCGGAAGAGTAATCGCTTTTGGTGAATATAGCGATGAGATTGGTACCGAAGAGATTTGCGTTATCGCAGAAACACAGTTAGAAAGTGTTGAAGAGAAAAAAGCCCTTAAGAAAAGGATTTTTCTCACATTAATGGCAATTGATGTTTCACCTCGTCATATATTTTTAGTCCCATCGCGATGGTTAATAAAATCATCTGCGGGCAAACCAAGTAGAAGTGGTAATAAATCACGTTTAGCAGAATTAAAGGAAAACTACGAGTTATGATTTCAGACGAACTTAAATCCGTAATATTAAAAACTCTTAATTTAGATGAGTTTACTATAGAAGATGATACCAAGGCAAACACCATACCCGGATGGGACTCATTGAACCATACCAATGTTATTCTTTCGATAGAGGAACATTATAAAGTTCGACTGAAGCCTGTTGAAGTTCTTAAATGCAAGAACATTGGTGATTTGCAGAAGCTTGTAGATAGTAAAAAGATATAGGTAGGCATTTGTTTACATTTATTGACTTCGAGAAATTAAAGGTTGTTTTACAGTACGTCCAAAACGACCCTATAGTTTTTGTCTCATCGTTATTTCTGTTCAGTTTTGTAGCACTACTGCTTGTACACTCGTTTGTTAAACAATTCCCGATGATTCGCTCAGCGGTACTATTGTTTTTCTCGGTGTATTTTTACTATAAAACTGCCGGCGACCTTATGTATTTTCCCTTTATTGTGGCTGCTATAAGCTATGTATTCGGATTTTTATTGCACAAGGCTTATGGGAATGAGGTATTAAAAAAGATTCTGGTTTGGAGTGGCAGCTTAGCGTTGCTTGGGCTTTTAGGGTACTATAAATACACAAACTTCTTTTTAGAGCAATGGTCGTCGTTTAGGAATACCGAGTTTACTGCTCTAACTATTATTGTGCCTTTAGGAATCTCGTATTACATCTTCAAAGCTATGAGTTATGTATTTGACATGTATTATGAGCGTATCGAACAGCCAATTCTTAATCCATTGTATTTTTCGCTATATATTCTGTTTTTCCCTACTGTACAATTAGGTCCTCTTGATAGAGCCGATGAATTTACTGAACAATTAAAAGTTGAGCCTGTATTCACAAAGCAGTTGGTGGGTAGTGCAGTATTATTGCTAATTACCGGATTGATTAAAAAAGCGATTGTAGCCGATTACCTCGGAATCAATTTTGTTGATCGCGTGTTTGACTCGCCTCTGAAATTTACCGGTGTTGAAAATTTGATGGCGCTGTATGCCTATACCATTCAGTTTTATTGTGATTTTTCGGGTTATACTGATTTAGCTTTGGGTGTAGGGTTGCTATTAGGAATAAAGATTCGCGACAATTTTAATTTCCCTTACAAGGCTGATTCACTTGCCGAGTTTTGGCGTAGATGGCATATGTCATTTTCAGCATGGCTTTTAGATTATCTTTTCACGCCTTTGCAGTTAACATTCCGACGTATGCGCAATTACGGCACAGCGCTCGCATTGTTTATTACTTTCGTTTTGTGCGGTTTGTGGCATGGTGCAAGTATGATGTTTATACTCTGGGGTGCTGCACATGGCGGAATAATGGCTGTATCCTTTTTGACGCAGAAATTCAGAAAAAATACAATTACCAAAATGGGACTTGGCGGCAGCAAGATTCTACATTTTTTACGTGTTGTATTCACATTTCATCTTGTTACTTCGCTTTGGATATTGTTCCGCTCTCCTTCGTTAGAGATTGCCGGTGATGTTGTATCGCAAATAACAACCTATTTCAAACCCGAAGTTTTACAACAATTTGTGTTTGACGGATATGGTTCTATAGTGCTTACTATGCTGTTAGGGCTTACCACCATGCTTTTCCCTAAGTTTGCTGCGGAAAAAGGTAAAGAACTTTTTCTTAAAATGCCCGAATTCTTATATCCTTTGTTACTTGCATTAGTAATTTATATTTCGATTCAAGTGCGTTCAGCGGATTTGGTACCATTTATTTACTTCCAATTTTGATAGCATACTGCCCATTTAATCAACAAATGGGCAGTGTTTTCCTCAATATTTCTCGCCAAAAGTTGCTATATTTCAAGATATTTTTTTCGGAGATATAATGAAAAACTTATTAATAGCGGTATTGCTGTTAACATCTCTTACTTTTATTTCTTGTACTAAAAGTGTTGTTTCTATGGAAAATGTAGACGAACGAATCAAAGAGGTCAAAACCGAATTTGCCCCCGACAAAAGAACTTCAATTTTTGAGATTACTTACGTTAAGTATTTCGAAAAGTTGATTGTTAAAGGGGAAACCAATAACAAAGAAGCAAAAAACAAACTTATAGATTTACTTACCCAAAACGATGGACTTGAGATAATGGACAGTATCACGGTATTGCCATCTTCCAAACTCGGGGATAAAATTTATGCTGTTGTAACAGTAGCTGTATGCAATATGAGGGCAAAACCCGACCATGCAGCAGAAATGGTTTCTCAAGCATTGATGGGGGCGCACTGTAATGTTTATAAAACGAGCGAGGATGATTGGTATCTGATACAATCACCTGATGGATACTTAGGTTGGGTTGATGAAAGTGCCATTGAATTAATGGATTCTGACAAAATAAAAAGTTGGAAGTCCTCGGAGAAAGTAATTGTTCAAGCATCGGAATCGTTTGTGTATGAGGGAGTTCCAAAAAACTCCGGTATTGTAAGCGATGTAACAATTGGTAATTTGTTAATGCTCGAACAAAGCGAGGCAGGAAATTATAAAGTCTCGTTACCCGATGGGCGAGAAGGGTATATTTCAAAATCGGATGCTGTGCCATTCGCTGAGTGGGCTAAACAGGCAAAACCTACAGCTGAAGGAGTAATGAGCTTTGCAAAAACATTTTTAGGAAAACCCTATATGTGGGGAGGCACCTCGTATCGTGGAGTAGATTGTAGCGGTTTTACCAAAACAGTTTACTTAATGAACGGTGTGCTCCTTCAAAGGGACGCATCGCAACAAGTTTTAACCGGCGAAGCTGTAGATATTTCAAACGGATACGATAAGCTACAACCTGGTGATTTGGTTTTTTTTGGCAGTAAAGCACATGAGAATAAAAAAGAACGTGTAACCCACGTGGGTATTTACATAGGCAATAGTGATTTTATTCATTCAGCTGGTAGGGTTCGCATCAATTCATTTGATCCCCAAAGCCCTATTTATAGCAAGTATCGTACATCAACTTTCCTGCATGCGCGCAGGGTTCTTTCATCGTTGAATGCCAACGGGATAGAAACCATTTCCGGCAGCAGTTACTTTATAAAACTTTGAAAGCAGTATATGGCACAAGATAGAAGAGATTTTTTAAAGACTTCGGGAGTGTTGTTGGGTTCAGCAATGACCGGCCTACTCACAACTGATTCGCTCGCAGCATTTTCACCAAAATCAAAAGGTACGGGAAAAATGAAACTGAGTTTTCGTCCTTACACATTAGAGCTAAAACACAAATTCACCATTGCAACCAGCTCAAGAACTACTACACCCGTTATGCTCACCGAGATTCAATACGAAGGTGTAACCGGCTATGGCGAGGCCTCAATGCCCCCTTATCTTGGTGAAAGTCAAGAAACTGCAGCAGCATTTCTACAGAAGGTTGACCTCACTCAATTCACAAACATTTTTGATTTAGAAACTATTTTAGATTACGTTGATTCTATTGCTCCGGGCAATAAAGCCGCAAAGGCTTCGGTTGATATTGCGTTGCATGATGTTATTGGTAAATTACTCAATAATTCTTGGGTGAACATTTGGGGATTCAATCCTACTAAAACTCCAAACACCTCTTACACCATCGGAATTGATACTCCTGAAGTGGTTCGTCAAAAAGTGCAAGAGGCCGCAGAGTATAAAATACTTAAAGTAAAGTTGGGAAGAGAAACTGACCACGAAATGATTGAAACAATCAGAAGCGTAACAAATGTTCCTTTATGCGTTGATGTAAATCAAGGTTGGAAAGAAAAAGAAAAGGCGCTTGAAGAAATTCATTGGTTGAAAGACAGGGGAGTAGTTTTTGTTGAGCAACCAATGGATAAAAAGGATTACGATTCTCATGCGTGGCTTACCGAAAAGAGTCCGCTTCCCATTATTGCCGATGAGGCAATTCAAACTCTGCCTGATGTTTTAAAAGCTAAGGGTGCATACCACGGTATCAATATTAAATTAATGAAAAGTGGTGGAATGCGGGAAGCCCATAGAATGCTTACAGTAGCACGTTCGTTTGGGATGAAAGTGATGATAGGTTGTATGACTGAGACATCGTGTGCCATATCGGCTGCGGCTCACTTAACCCCCATGGCAGAATGGGCAGATCTTGATGGTGCTCTGCTTATCAGTAACGATTTATACAAAGGCACTGAAATTCAGAATGGTAAAATTGTAATATCCTCCCGCCCGGGTATTGGTATTGAAAAAATATAACAACGGAGAACCAATGAAAACGCACGTAATTTTGATTTTATTGTTAATGGTAGGCATTATGTTTGCAGAAACACCCGAGGAGAAGAAAATATTTCCGTACAAGTACGAAACCGTTATTCTCGAAAACGGTTTGAAAGTTATTGTAATTCCGATGGATTCACCTGGTTTAGTATCCTATTATTCGGTAGTGAGAACGGGTAGTCGTGATGAATATGAACCGGGAAAATCGGGTTTTGCACATTTCTTTGAACATATGATGTTCAGGGGTACTGAGAGATTCCCCGGAAGTGCCTATGATAGTTTAATAACCGGAATTGGTGCGGATGCCAATGCATACACGAGTGATGATTTAACGGTTTATCATCTGAACTTCGCGAAAGAAGACCTCGCCTTAGTTATGGATTTGGAATCTGATAGATTCAGAAATTTGAAATATTCGAAAGAACAATTCCAAACAGAATCTGGTGCAGTTTATGGTGAATACCGCAAAGGAAGAACCTCACCTTGGTCGGTTGCTTTTGAAGCTATGAACGATATGGCTTTTGATGTTCATACGTACAAGCATACAACTATTGGCTTTGAAGCTGATATAAAAGATATGCCAAATCAATATGATTACAGTATTTCTTTCTACAAAAGGTATTACCGCCCGGAGAATGTGGTGATCACTGTAGTGGGAGATGTTACCAAATCTGAAGTTGAAACCCTTGCCCGTAAATTCTACACAGAATGGAAAACGGGCTACGTTAAACCTGACATTAAAGCTGAGCCAAAACAAAATGCCTCACGCGAAAAAGTTGTTGAATATGAAGGCAGAACTCTTCCGTTAATAATGGTAGGTTATAAAGTTGATGCATTTTCTCCCGAGAATAAAGAATATGTATCTCTTTCCGCATTTTCAAATTTGGCATTTGGTGAGACAAGTGAATTGTATAAAAAACTTGTACTCGATGAACAAAAAGTTCAATTTGTTTCTGCTGATGCACCTATGAACCGCGATCCGTATTTGTTTACCGTTTATGCTATGGTAAACGATGAGAAAGATATTGAATATGTGCGTGAGGAGATTGCTAAAACAATTGAAT
>CALKUG010000435.1 GCA_937996765.1 uncultured Ignavibacteria bacterium | reverse complement strand
GCCAAAATTCCTTCGGTGCCTTTGCCGGCATTAAGAAGGTAAGAACCAATAAAAATGAGAACTATTCCTGCAACTCCCGTTTGTGCCGGATACTCACCTATAATAAGTGGCGATGTAACCAAAAGAAATAGTGGCGAAAAACTTGTGAGAGGAGCAACTAACGATATATCCTCAAGAGATACCGCCTTATGAAATAAATAAATAGCTATTGCGTTTAAGCCCCCTGCCACCAATGTTGACCACACAAATTCCCAATTCCATTTTAACTCAATAAAAAATAATAATGGTGTAAAGAATAAGAGTGGAATAAGATTATTAAATAAACTGATTGTTACTATCGAACTATTTTTAGATGCCTTTTTACTTACCACTCCCCTGAGTGATTCAAAAATGGGATTAAATAATGCCGGTATTAACCAAATCAATGATGACATTTGTATCCGTACTAATATAAACTATCTAACAAGAAAAAATCTTTTACCACAGAATCGCGCTTGTGCGTCATATCTTTGTTATCATATTCGCAATACTTACTCACAACGCAGCTACCACATGCCGGAGATGTTGGCGTGCATACTTCCCTTCCCAATCTCAGTAAATTTGTATGAAATGTATGAGCATGGTCGGCAGGTATATGAGGCCTTAACAATTCAAAAGTTTTATCGGGTGCGGAACCTTTTACCAAACCCATTCTGTTAACTATTCGGTGGACGTGAGTATCAACCGGACAAATGTTGCGATTTAATGAAAACAACAACACACATGAAACCGTTTTTACTCCTATACCTTTTAATCGAGTAAATTCGAACAGTATCTCGTCATCACTTTGCTGTTCAAGCTCAACAAGGGTTTCCGATAGAGATTTTTCCCGTATGTATTGCAACAAACCCAGTATTGCTCCGGCTTTTTGATCGGTGAGCCCGGCAACTTTAATATCATTTTTTAGTTGTTGCTCTGGGATTTCGAGCAGTTCAAACCACGACTTATAATTTTTTTTAAGTGTCTGGTATGCTCGGTAGGAGTTTTTATCGTTGGTATTCTGCGAGAGTATTGTACCTATCAAGGTATCTAAAGGTGTAATTGTCGCATCATTTCGTTTAGGAAGCCCATACTTTTTTACGATTGCATCTGTTATTTTTTTTATTCGTGTAGAGGTTTTCACTTAAGTCCGTTACAACAATTCTTATGTGGAAAAAGCACTAATTACTATATTGCAATATAAGTTATGCGGAAGATATATTTGTTTCAGAAAGGATTATTATGTCAACCTTAATGGTGAGTATTTCGGGAGTTCGGGGAATAATTGGCGGCGGACTTGAGCCCGAAGTTTTGGTAAAATACACTGCTGCGTATGCAGATTTTGTAAAAGGCGGAACTGTAGTTGTTGGCCGTGATTCACGTATCTCAGGCGAGATGGTTAAATC
>CALKUG010000434.1 GCA_937996765.1 uncultured Ignavibacteria bacterium | reverse complement strand
TCAAAAAGAACCGCTGAATAAAAGCACTGTTACCACTTTTTCTCTGAAAGAAAAGGTAAAGAGAGAAGAGCCATTGATTGAAAAGAATACGCTTAATATCAATAAAAATCAAACTGAAGAAATGTCAAAATCAGCTGATGATACTGAATCTGTTAAATTGCCTTCCGAGGAACTAAAAATAGTTGCCGCGGTCTATGAAAAGTCCGGTAAACGCCAGCTCAAAATAGCAGTAAACGATGAAGCTATAAGCCAAAAGATAGAAAACCTTATTAAGGAACAACCAATTATTAAAAACTTTGAAATAAGAGTTGTGAGGCCTGAGAGTCAAGTTGCGGTACATGAAAATACCGTTGCTGTAAAACCGGCTGCAACCGCAACTAATACGAAGCACTCGAGCGATAATGTTGAAAAATCATCCGGCTTAGTTTTTAATGAGCAATCTTCACAATCAAATACAAATAGTGGATTTGCAAATAAGGATAATAGTTTCTCAACATTTACACAAACGCCCAAAACAGAAGTTCTTCCAAGAGAAATTATTGAACTCAGAGATTTAGAGATTACGAAATCATCCAGAGCCCACGAGATAATTCCTGAGATCACTAAGTTTTTGCAAAAGAAAGACGCCACTCGGTTGACTCTTCTTTTAGAGCCCGAGACTTTAGGAAAAGTTAAAGTAGTCCTCTCTGTATTAGATGATTCTATGAAAGCGCGGATAGAGGTTGAAAATAACACCGTTAAAAAAATATTAGAGTCCAATGTTAACCAGTTGCTTTCTTCAAATAATTCCAACCAAAGTGTGCAGTTAACCTCTGTACAGATAACAGTTGCTCATAGTGATCAAAAACAACAAAGACAGCAACAGCATCAGCAACCCAAAAAGAAAAATGGCGGAAAAGAGTTTGACATCGAGTCTAAAGCCGATATAAATGAGCCGTCAAAAAGCATGGGATACAACACTTACGATTATATAGTCTAAAGGAAACCCGAATGGTTGATTCAGTAAACAATAACAGTAGTTTTAACTCTTATACAGCACCAACACCCAAAAAATCACTTGGAAAAGATGATTTTATGAAGTTGCTGATAACACAGTTGCAGTATCAAGATCCAATGAATCCAATGGAAGGTGCGGAATATGCATCTCAGTTAGCGCAGTTTTCATCATTGGAGCAAATAACAAATTTAAATGATTCAATGAGTAAGTCAATGGAGATTAACTTCCAATTGGTTAACAGCATTAATAACACAATGACGGCTGCACTAATAGGTAAAGAAGCAAAGGTAGATAGCAGCACTATGAAGAATAGTGGTCAAGATTCTATAAGTTTTGGATATAATTTGGCAGCAAATGCTAACACAGTAACCGTAACTATAAAGGATTCGAAAGGAAATGTAGTAAAAACAATAGAAAATCCCGGTCAGACGGCCGGAGACCATAAACTTTCTTGGAACTTTACCGATAATAAGGGTACAAAATTACCGGATGGAGAATATACATTCGAAGTTGAAGCACTGGCCGGAAACAAAAGCACAATATCATCATCCAATTTCATTTACGGCACGATACAAGGTCTTCGCTTTACAGAGAATGGTTCGAAACTGGTGATTAACGGAGTCGAGTACGACTTAAGCACAATTAACGAAATCGTAGAACCTTTAAAATCAAGTAAGTAACATGGCTGAAATCAATGGTATCAAAGTCCCCTTTGTTCCGATTACTCCTGCTAATGAAGTAACAACTCAGAAGCAGAAGGTACAGCCGCAGTCAACATTTGATACTATTTTCCAGCGTGAATTAGAAAAAGTAAAATTTTCAGGTCATGCAGTGAAAAGGTTAGAATCTCGCAATATCGAACTTTCAGAAGCAGAGCTCACAAAGTTGGAGGCAGCTGTTGAGAAAGCTGAGCAAAGAGGTTCACGGGATAGTTTAATTATGATGAACGAAACTGCGTTTATCGTAAATGTTCCAAACAAAACAGTAGTTACAGCAGTAAATCTTAAAGAAGATTCGGATAGAGTTTTCACAAATATAGACAGTGTTGTAATTGCTTAAGAGATAAACATAACATTCTTTAACATACACGAGCGGGACCTCTCGGAGGACGCTCAGGTTGAGATGAACGAAAGATTCTCAACCCCTTCAAGACTGTAGGAGGTCATATGTCACTCATATCTTCTCTCTTCTCAGGTGTATCCGGTGTGCGTAACCATCAGGTAATGATGGATATCATCGGCAACAACATTGCAAACGTAAACTCAGTAGGATTTAAAGGTTCGCGCGTAACCTTCAGCGATACCTTTAATCAATTCATACGCTACGGAACAGACCCAAGCGAAAGCTCCGGCGGAACAAATGCTTATCAAGTAGGCCTTGGCGTTCAAGTAGGATCAATAGATCGCGACTGGAATCAAGGCGGCTATGAAAAAACCGGTATTACCACCGATTTAGCTGTACAAGGTAGTGGAATGTTCATAATGAAAAGAAATGACCAATACTTTTATACCAGAGCAGGGAACCTTACATTTGATGCCCAAGGTAACTTAGGTAATCCGCAAAATGGATCGGCAGTTCAGGGTAAAATGGCTACTGCTGATGGCGAAATTCCTCCCGGAAATAATATCGAGAACATCAGAATTAACCCAATTGATCGCATTCCTGCGGTTGCAACCACCGAACTTGCATGGGGTGGCAACCTTAGTTCAACAGCGGCATTTACAAGAACTGAGAGTGCAGAAGTAAACGGTAATATTCAAAATAGTTCTGCAGTAGGCGACACGTCAAACTCAACTTCAACAATTTATGATGAAAACGGAAACGCTTATACACTCTCTATTACTTATACAAAAACTGCTGATAACAATTGGGATATGGATTACGATGTTACTAATTCAGCATCTGTTTCAGTAGCTTCAGGAAGTAATATTCCGTTAGTATTTGCAGCCGGTGGCGGTTTGGACCCTGCAACAGGTATAAATGGAGCAGCTCCTGCGGCAATAAACGTTGCAGTTGCTGATTTAGGTCTTAATTTTAATCTTGATGCAAGAAAATTAACGCAAAATACTAATAGCACAACTGCGAACATAGTTCCGGATAACAACAGAACTCCCACGATTGTTAATGGAACACTTACAATTTACGATTCATTAGGAAATAAGCACGCACTTACTATCAAGTTTACCAAAACTTCAAACAATAACTGGAACTGGCAAACATCTGTGCCTGAAACAAGTGGCGCCTTGAGTAATAATAAAGGTACCGTATCGTTTAACTCAGATGGTTCATTGGCAACAATTTCACCGAACCCCCCAGTGCTAAATTTTGCGCCTGCAAGCGGAGCAAAGCCGCAAAGCTTAACTATGAGTCTTGGAACCATAGATGGTTTTTCAGGTGTAACGCAAAGTTCGGCTAACTCAGTTGTTTCTGCCCTTGGGCAGAACGGATCGGCCTCTGCGATTCTTTCCAATGTTACATTCGATCAAAATGGTAATGTGATTGGTGTGTATAGTAATGGTTTCTCAAGAAAGCTTGCACGCATTATGCTTGCTACTTTCCCGAACCTCAATGGTTTGACCAGCGTTGGTGAGAACCTTTATACAAAATCTGCTAACTCAGGTGAACCTTTCATTGGTGACCCCGGTGAAAACATCTCGGCAGTAATTAATTCCGGAGTTTTGGAGCAATCCAATGTGGATCTCTCCACTGAATTCACAAGAATGATTATTTCGCAGAGAGGTTTCCAAGCGAACGCAAGAGTGATTACGGTTTCCGATAATCTCTTGCAAGAGATAACTAACTTGGTACGTTAGTAGTCGCTTATTTTTATTGATGCTTTACTTGTTTAAGGAGTGCTTTCGGGCACTCCTTTTTTGTTTGCTTTTAAGTTGTCAAAACGTATATTTCAGGCAAAGATAGAGTGCATTGTTCAAATGGCTTATATTAGCCATAAAGAAGTCGGGAATGGTTAAAATAAATGCAAATAAACCATTTTTTGTTGGCACATTCCTTGCATAGGATTCTGTAATAATGGAATAATTAAGTCATGGA
>CALKUG010000433.1 GCA_937996765.1 uncultured Ignavibacteria bacterium | reverse complement strand
CCACGATCTTGCAATTTTTTTGTAAAAATATCTACTACGTTTTCGTCGTTAGTAGCAGCTTCTTTTGAAGCTTCACTCAGAGCCGTTTCAAACGGTTTATCAATGTTATTTGCTAGTTTCCTGAGTAGTTCGACGGTGTTAACCTCAAGAACAACTCGCATACCGCCCTGCAAATCGAGACCAAGTTTGATTCTCTTTTTTCTGGCTTCAACAGCATCGGGGTCAGTTCTCTTCAAACTATCTTTAACGCCACTAAGGTATATTGATAATTCTTCACGAGTGATTGATGGATTCTGTTGTTTAATAAGTGCTTCTCTATCTTTAAGCACCTGCTCTATCTTTTTATTATTCGTATAATCGGAATATGTAGGATAGAGGAAATATATGCTTAATCCAATGCTTGCAAGGATTAAGACAGCTCTGGTTATGTATTGCTTCATATCGTATTAGTTAATGATGAAATGTCAAAATTATTCAAAAAGTAAAGTTACCGCTACTGAGCAAAAAAAACAACTAAATTCCGTAAATAAGCGTTTTCTTTTCATTTAATTTAACTCTATCTTAAGAGATGAATTTGTTTATTCAAGGTAAAATGACTCCCGGTTCTCTACTAAATCGCCTTCGTGAAACCCTAACAAAGAATCAATTTATTTTTGTTTCGGGTATTATTGTCGGGCTTATTTCAGCAACGGGTGCCATTGTTCTCAAAACCCTTGTTTATAATATTCACCACATTGTTACCTTCACCACCACTCTCTCCTATCAACAAATTTTATTTCTCTGCCTACCATTTGTTGGAATACTACTTACTATGCTTTTTATACATTATGTGTTAAAAGATAATTTTCAACGCGGCTCCTCAATGGTGCTTAAAAGAATTGCAAAGCACTCAAGTTTTATTGATAAAGCTTATACCTATTCTCATGTAATAACCAGTGCCCTTACAGTAGGTTTTGGGGGTTCTGCCGGTCTGGAGGCCCCTATTGTGGTTACAGGTTCTGCAATTGGTTCTAATTTTGGAAGAATTGCCCAACTCTCCTACCGTGAGAGAACATTAATGTTAGGATGTGGAGCAGCAGCCGGAATTGCCGCCGTGTTTAACGCCCCGATTGCAGGGGTGATGTTTGCCCTCGAAGTGCTTATTTACGATGTTTCAATCAGTAGTTTCATTCCACTTATAGCTTCTGCTGCAGTGGGTGCATTACTTTCCAAAATTGTTTTTCAAGAAGGAATACTTTTTTATTTTGTTTTAAGACAGCCGTTTAATTACGAAAATTTGCCTTTCTACTTCCTGCTTGCGGTAGTTACAGGCATACTTTCTGTGCATTACATCAGAATGTTTCTTGCTGTCGAAAAGAAGTTTAGTTCATTAAAAGTAAATCGTTTTATAAAAGCTCTTATAGGCGGAGTTTTGTTGGGAGTTTTGATTTTTTTGTTTCCCCCGCTTTTTGGCGAGGGTTACAGTAGCATCAAACTGCTTGCCAGTGGCAACGTCGAAAAACTATTCGAAGCTGCTCCTTATGCCACGTATATTAAAAATGAGTGGGTTCTCATAGGAGCCGTTGGCTTAATTGCTTTGCTCAAAACTGTAGCTGCCTCCATTACCATCAATAGTGGTGGTAATGGAGGTAACTTTGCCCCAACCTTGTTTGTTGGTGCTTTTGCCGGTTTTGCTTTCTCTCGATTTATGAACACAAGTTTTGGATTAAGCCTACCCGAAAGCAATTTTACCATTATTGGAATGGCAGGAATACTTGGCGGAGTTATGCACTCACCACTTACAGCAATATTCCTTATAGCTGAAATTACGGGCGGATATGAATTAATGATTCCTCTTATGTTAGTTGTGGCGGTTTCTTTAGTTATAGTAAAGCAGCTCGAACCGTTTTCTCTCGATAAAAAAGAGATGGCAAAACGTGGCGAAATACTGACTGCTAATAAGGATAAGGATATCCTTTCGCTTATTGACCTCCACGAGATCATCGAAAAAGATTATACTCCATTAAACTACAAATCATCTTTGAAAGAATTAACAACCGTTATTTCTTCGAGCAAAAGGAATATATTCCCCATACTCGACGACAATGGTAATTTAATGGGTATCGTTTCAATGGATGAAATTCGTCAATTTCTGTTTGAAATTGAACAATTTACGGAGTTGATGGTGGTTGAGGTTATGAGTCAACCCACAGATATAGTGCAGTTAGATGAAGGACTTGAATCAGTAATGGCAAAGTTCGAACGCACTAATTCGTGGAACCTGCCGGTAGTTGATGGGAAAAAATACATTGGTTTTATTTCTAAATCTGGAACACTCACACACTACCGGCAACAATTAAAAACTAATTATACCGACGAAAATTAGCTTTCTTTTGTTTTGGCTGATTCCATTCTATGCTTAACAAACTCTATCACAACAGGGATAACAGAAATGATGATTATAGCAACAATTACCAGTGAGAAGTTATTTTTAACAAATTCTAAGTTCCCAAAAAAGTAACCTGCATAAACAAACAAATACACCCACACTACACCACCAATTACGTTGTATGATATAAATCGCTTGTATTCCATTTCGCCTATACCGGCAACAAATGGTGCAAATGTTCTGATAATGGGTATAAAGCGCGCCAGAATAATGGTTTTTCCACCATGTTTTTCATAAAACTGCTGTGTTTTTTTGATATGCTGGGGTTTAATCATTTTCATTTTTGGATGAGCGAGTAATTTCTCGCCGAAATACTTTCCGATTGCATAATTTACTGTATCGCCAATGATAGCAGCAACCATTAACAATGCTGCAAGCAAGTGTACGTTTAAGGGCGAATCGGCCAATGCAGCAAGAGTTCCTGCAGCAAATAAAAGCGAGTCGCCGGGCAAGAAAGGAGTAACAACTAATCCTGTTTCAGCAAAAATGACCCCAAATAGTATGAGGTATGTCCATGATTGATATTGTGTAATAATTTCGTTTAAGTGCTTATCAAGGTGTAGAAATAGTTCGATGAGATATTGCAATAATTCCAAGTAATCCTCTTCAGGTAAAATATTATGTTCTAATGTTAAAGTCGTATCTAAACAACGTTACAAAACTAACTAAATTGAGTATTTTTACCATGTTAATTTTATGTTAGTTGTAACAACTATTGAATTGAAAGTAAATCGACTGAAAGACTTATAAGATATTATGAACTATGACATTGTAATTGTAGGAGCCGGTCCTGCCGGTATAAGCATGGCTGCTGAGGCAGTGCACGCAGGAATTCACCCCGAAAAAATATTAATCATTGAGAAAGCCACCGAACATTCGTTTTCTATAAAAAAATATTATCCCGATAATAAATTGGTTACGGCCAATTATAAAGGATTTGAAGCTAAGTGTATTGGCGTGATGTGTATTCCTGATTTAAACAAACACGAAACCATTTCCTACCTCGATCAGGCAATCGAAGAAAACGGATTAAAAGTAAATTATAGCGAAACCGTTTGGAAAATTCACCAAAATGATGATTTCACCTTTATTATCTATACAGATAAAGGTGAATACAATGCAAAAGTAATTACTATTGCTATTGGAATTTTAGGAAAACCCAACAAACCAACCTATAAACTTCCCTTGTCGTTAAAAAACACTACTCTTTTCGACATTACTTCAACCGAAATAAGTAATGCAAAAGTTTTAGTGGTTGGTGGTGGCGACTCGGCATCTGAATACGCCCAGTATTTAACTCAAGCCGGAAATACGGTCACTTTAAGTTATCGTAAAGATAAGTTTACGAGAATGAATAGTATTAACCGCATAAGCTTGGAAGCTCTTGCTTCTCGTGGCGAGGTTGCACTTTACCTTAATTCAGATATTTCAGAGGTTCAGGATTTGTCCGGAAAACCAAAAGTAGTTTTTACTGATCGTGAACCGGAAGAGTTTGATTTTGTGGTTTATGCTCTTGGTGGTTCTACGCCCGTTAATTTTCTTAAATCCATAGGGATTGACTTTGATGGACAAGACCCGGTATTAAAAGAACATCACGAAACTTCTGTTCGAGGACTCTTTTTACTCGGTGATTTAACAGCCGGAACCAAAGGCGGTTCTATTATCTGGGCGTTTAATTCATCACGCACGGTAATTAATAGAATTTGTGACGAGTATTTCCCGAACTGTGGTATAAAAGATTAATCCTTACCCGTTAAATTGGTTTGGCACTAATCTCAGTTTTAACTTGTTTAATTTTTGTGAGGAACGGAGTAAACTATGTCGAAAAAAATTAGAGTGTTAGTAGCTAAGGCAGGTCTGGATGGACACGATAGGGG